>DAIOUO010000099.1:0-10439 GCA_036759485.1 Geminicoccaceae bacterium
GTCCTGCGGCTCGCCAAGGCGGCCTTCACCTTCGAGGGCGGGGCGGACTATCTCGCCTGGAAGATCGAGCGGCACTCGGGCGAGCGCATCGAGCTCACCGCCTGGCAGCGCCGGCACCCGATCCTCGCGGGCCTGTTGCTCCTGCCGCGGCTGCGCCGGCGCGGCGCCGTCCGCTGAACCTATTCCGCGGCGACCGCGCCCGCGAGCCGGGCGAGCTCGGCCGAGAGTGCGGCGAACCGCTCCAGCACCGCCTCGATCTGCTCGTCCGTGTGCGCGGCCGAGACGCTGCAGCGCAGGAGACAAACCCCGCCCGGGGTACCCGGCGGCAGGGCGAGGTTGACGTAGACCCCCGCCTCGAGGAGCCGGTTCCAGGCGAGCACCGCGGTTCGCTCGTCGGGCAGCCGAATCGACAGGATGGGGCCGGGCGGGGCGGCGAGCAGAAAGCCTGCGCGAGCGAGCCCGGCGTGCAGCATCCGGGCATTGGTCCAGATCCGCTCGCGCAGCTCGGGCCGTGCGGAGATCTGCGCGAGCGCGGCGCGGACCGAGGCGATGGTCGCGGGTCCCGACGAGGCCGTGAACATGTAGGGCCGCGCCGCCACCCGCAGAAGCTCGAAGCGGGGATGGTCGGAGACCGCGAAACCGCCGATCCCGCCCAGGGACTTCGAGAAGGTGCCGACGACGAAGTCGACCTCCGCCTCGACCCCCTGGGCCTCGGCCACACCCCGACCGCGGGCGCCGAACACGCCCATGGAATGCGCCTCGTCCAGGAGCAGGAAAGCGCCGTGGCGCTTCTTGACGGCGACGATCTCGGCGAGCCGGGCGACGTCGCCCAGCATGGAATAGAGCCCCTCGACGACGATCAGCCGGCAGCCGCCCGGCGTCGGGTTGCGTTCGAGCCGGCGGTCGAGATCGTCCGGGTCGTTGTGGCGGAAGCGCACGACGGTCGCCCCGGACAGCCGACAGCCGTCGAAGATCGAGGCGTGCCAGTCGGAATCGACGAAGATCGTGTCCTTGGCGCCGACCAGCCCGCCGATCGTGGCGAGGTTGGCCTGGTAGCCGGTGGTGAAGACGATCGCCGCGCGGCGGCCCATGAAGGCGGCGAGCTCGGCCTCGAGCGCCCGATGGCCGGCATAGGTGCCGTTGGCGATCCGCGAGCCGGTGGTCCCGGTGCCGTAGCGGCGCAGCGCCTCGACCCCGGCCTCGATGCAGGCCGGATCGAAGGTGAGACCCAAATAGTTGTTGGTGCCGAGCAGGATCGTCCGGCGGCCGGCGATGGTCGCCTCGCAGGGCCCGTGCAGCTCCTCGATCTCGAGGTGGAACGGGTCGGTGCCGGCGCCCAGGAGCTGGGCCCGCCGGGCCGCGAGCCCCTCGTATTTGTCGAAGATGTCCATCTCAGCCCCGCGCTTCGAGCAGCCTCGCCACGAGATCGACCAGATCGCCCAGGGTCACGAGATCGGCGATCTCGTTGACCGGCACGTCGATGCCGTAACGGTCCTCGATCTCCATGACGAGATCCATGGCCGCGACCGAATCGATGGAGAGATCGCTCGTGAGCTCGGTGGACCGCTCGAGCCGGGCGCCGGGCGGGGCGAAGCGGGCGACGAGCTCGCCGATCTCGGCGAGCAGGCGATCGGGATCGGGTGTGGTCATGGCCGGCTGCATGGCGACTTTGCCCACGCTGCGCAATCCCCCGCTCAGAGCCAGCCGGCCGACCGATACCAGGCGAGCGTCCGCGCGAAGCCCTCGGCGAAGGTCGTCCGCGTCCGGCCGCGCCAGAGCCGCCCGTCGTCCCGGGCCCGCCAGTCGGGGTGGAACAGCTCGGCGACCTTGCCGCGCGAGAGGGCCGGTGCCCGCCCGAGCGGCCGGGCGCCCGCCTCGACCAGGAGGGCCGCCGCCGTCATCACCGCACGCGGCAGCTCGACGAGGCGCACCCGGCGACCGGTCCGTTGCCCGGCGAGCTCGCCGAGATCGCGCCAGGCATAGCCTTGCGGGGTCCCGTCGTCCGGCTCGAGGGGCGCTTCGGACCACGGGTCGGCGGGCTCGGCCACGAGCCCGGCCAACGCCTCGGCCAAGTCCTCGACGTAGAGCAGCGAGAAGCGGTTGGCGGGTGCGCGGGGTGCCACGAGGAAGCCGCGCGCGAGCTGGGCGAGGATCGGCAGGGTCGCCCGGTCGCCCGGCCCGTAGAGGGCCGGCGGGCGCACCACCAGGGGCTCGAGCCCGTCCGCCCGCCGGGCGAGCTCCTGCTCGGCCCGCCACTTGCTCCGGGCGTAGGGCGAGAGGCGCGGCTCGCGGGCGGCGAGCGAGGAGATCAGGAGGAAGCGGCAGCCCTCGGCCCGCCGGCGGCTGGCCTCGGCGAGCCGGGCGGTGCCCAGCACATTGGCGGCCTCGAAGGCGGCATCCCCGGGAGCTCGAACGAGGCCCGCCCCGTGCAGAACAGTGCCGGCGCCCTCGACGAGCGCCTCGAGCCTCTCCACCGAGCCGAGATCGCCGTGCAGGAGCTCCACGCCTCGGGCCTCGAGGACGGGATCGTGGCGGCGGACGAGCGCCCGCACGCGCAGCCCGCGGGCACGCAGCCGCTCGGCCACGTGGCGGCCGAGAAAGCCCGTGGCCCCGGTCAGCGCGACGAGCTCGGGATCGAGCCGCGACAAGCTCCGGCCGTGCTCAGCCGACCCGGGCGAGCCGCCGGTCGTTGTTGGCCGCGGCCGCCGGCGCGGCCGGCGTCGTGGCCGCGACGTCGCGGATCGTGCCCTCGAGATAGCCGGCGCGGGCGGCTGCACGGCTGAGCTTGCCCGAGGTCGTGTAGGTCAAGGAACGGGGCGGGGCCAGGACGAGCTCGCACTCGGTACCGGCTTGACGGTTGACGACCGCCTGAACCGTGCGGCGGAACTCGGCCTGCTGGGCGGGATCGCCGGTGCGGCACTGGACGATCACGACGATCCGTTCGCGCTCGTCCTCGCCGGTTACCGCGAAGGCCGCCACGTCGCCGGGCCGCACCCCGGGCAGCCGCTCGACCGCCCATTCGAGGTCCTGCGGCCAGATGTTGCGACCGTTGACGATGATCAGGTCCTTGCTGCGGCCCGTGACGACGAGCTCGCCGTCCACGAGATAGCCCATGTCGCCGGTGTCGAGCCAACCGTCCTCGAGCAGCACCTGGCGGGTAGCCTCGGGATTGTGGTCGTAGCCGGTCATGAGGCTCGGGCCCTTGATGCAGACCCGGCCGACCCGGCGCTCCGGCAGCGCCCGGCCGTGTTCGTCGCGGATCTCGACCGCATAGCCCGGCATGGGCCGACCGCAGATCGCGAAGGCGCGGGTCCGGCGCGCCCGCGGCCCCGCCGGGGTCGCGAGGCGGCGCCGCTCGAACGCCTCGCCGAGCTCGACCGTGTCGCTGCGCACACCCTCTCCGAGCGGCGCGAAAGTGACGGCGAGCGTGGCCTCGGCGAGCCCGTACGACGCGACGAAGGCGCGCTCGTCGAAGCCGGCCGCGGCGAAGGCGGCGGCGAACTCGGCGAGCGCCTTGGGCCGGATCATCTCGCCGCCGATCCCGGCCACCCGCCAGCGCGAGAGGTCGAGGCCGGCGAGGCCGTTGGCGCCGACCCGCCGGGCGCACAGCTCATAGCCGAAGGTGGGCGCGAAGGAGATCGTGCCGCCGGTCGCCGACAGGAGCTTGAGCCAGACGAGCGGCCGCGTGGCGAAGCTCGCGGTGGCCAGATAGTCGACGCTGATCTGGGTGAGCACCGGTGTCAGGCAGCAGCCCACGAGCCCCATGTCGTGATAGAGCGGCAGCCAGGAGGTGCACCGGTCGCCCGGCCGCAGGGCGAGCCCGTGTTCGGCGATCGCCCGGGCGTTCGCGGTGATCGCCTTCTGGGTCACGAGCACGCCGCGCGGGAAGCTCGTGCTGCCCGAAGAATACTGGATGTAGCAGGGATCCTCGGGCCCGAGCGGGGCGAGCTCGCCACCGCGCACGGGCAGTCCAGCGAGCTCGGCATGGGTGCCGATCCAATCGACCAGGGTACCCGCCGCCGCCTCCACGAGCTGGCCGCGATAGGCTTCGGAGGCGAGGGCCACGCGGGCGCGCGCGCTCTCGAGCATGCCGCGGAGCCGCTCGACATGGGCGCGGTGCGTGCCGAGGCTCAAGGCGAGCGGCAGCGGGACGGGCACGAGCCCGGCGAACTGGCAGGCCAGGAAGGCCACCATGAAGTCGGGGCCGGTCTCGGCGACGATCGCCACTCGCTCGAGCCGGGCGAGGCCCAGGCCCAGAAGGCGGGGTGCCAGCTCGAGCGCGCGCTCGCGCAGCTCCCGGTAGGACAGGACCCGCTCGAGCTCGCCGCGGCCGCCGTAGAAATTGAAGCCGGTCTCCCCGCGGGCGGCGTAGTCGAGACCCTCCACGAGCGTGCGGAAACCCGCGGTGCGGAACGGCAGGGCCGTGTTCACGGTCGGCGTCGCGAGCACCATGGTCCCCCTCGTGTGGCGTCCTCTCGGCGGGCCCGAAAGCGAGTACCGACCCGAAGGTCGCCCCTCGTCGGTCGCGCACCGTTCATGGCTCCGCGGGCCGGACCGTCGCTGCCGGTCGGGCCCCGTACTCTCCTCCGGGGGTATCCGCGACTGGCGATCCCACCGACGCCGCGTGCCTACCCCTGCCGTTTCTCGCTGGCGGCGATCTTAGGGGGCTCTCCCCTCGGGGCCACTCAACTTGTGTTGCAGTTTGTTTCAACGCAGCGCAGCACGTTGCCGCAGCGCCACAGCAAAACCGCGATCGTCAACCACCCGGCTGCGGCAGCCGGCGTCCGGCACAGCGGATGCGTCGCTCGCTCACCCGCGTGGTCCGCTCGAGCCGGCAGGCGAGGAGCCGCTCGCCGTCGACCAGCCACAGCCGCTCCCCGGCGACCGCGTGCACCGACGGCGCCTCCGCTGACCAGGGCTTCGGTGGCGGACTGCCGCGTCCCCGCAGCACGAGCACCTCGCGCTCGGCGGCATCGGCCGCCGTCGCGGCCAGGACCGTGCCCCATACGAGCGCCGCCGCGAGACCCACCCCGTCGCGTCTCCGCATCGCCTTGCCCCCTTCCACCTCGACCGCCGGGTTCCCCGGTCGGCGCCAGGCTGCCACGGCGCGAGCCGGCCCACAGCCGCCTCCTGGCGGGCTTGCATAACCCTTTACGATCCGTTCACCTTCCGGCCCGAGCGACCATCCGATGGGAGGAGAGACGTGCGCCTCACCTGGCTCGGCCATTCGGCGGTGCACCTCGAGGCCGCCGGCAAGAGCATCCTGGTCGACCCGTTTTTCACCGGAAACCCGAAGCACCCGCAGGGCTGGGAGGACCGCCTCGGCCGGCTGGATGCGATCGTCGTCACGCACGGCCACGAGGACCATGTCGGCGACACGGTCCGGCTCGCCAAGAAGTACGGGGCGACACTCGTCGGCCAGTGGGAGATCTGCATGACCCTCGCCGCCGAAGGCGTCGAGAAGGTCCAACCCATGAACACGGGCGGCTGCATCACCCACGAGGGTGTGCGCTTCTGCATGGTCCCGGCCTTCCACAGCTCGGCCGTCATGCGCGACGGCAAGGCCCAGACCATGGGCGATCCGGCGGGCTTCGTGATCACGGTCGACGGCATCGCCGTCTACCACGCGGGCGACACCGCGCTCTTCTCCGACATGGCACTGATCCAGCGTCTCCATCGGCCGCGGGTCGGCTTCCTCCCGGTGGGCGACCGCTTCACGATGGGTCCCGAGACCGCGGCCATCGCCTGCAACGAGTTCCTCGAGCTCGAGCTCGTCGTGCCGATCCACTGGGGCACCTTCGACCTCCTGCACGGCGATCCACACGACTTCGCACGGCGGGTGACGCGCGGCCGGGTCCACGTCGCGACACCGGGCGAGCCCTTCGGGCTCTGAGCGCTCCGCGGCCGGCCCCGCCGGCTCCGATCCCGGCGACCCGAGGGTGCGACCTCAGCGGAAGTTGCGGCCCTCGGGCAGCACCCGGCGCGGATCGCGGCTGTCGCCGCGGGCCTCGTCGACACGCGCGATCGCCCCGTCGAAGGTCGCAGGATCGAGTGCTTCGCCGCGCAGCAGAGCGAGCTCGTCGGTGAGGTCGAAGAGCCGGTCGGCCACGACGTGGATCACGCGGCCCTCGCGCTGCAGCCGGCCCGTGGCGGCCAGCAGGCGGGCGATCATGAGGGTCGTGCGGAAGCGGGCGAAGACCTGCGGCCAGACGATCAGGTTGGAAAAGCCCGTCTCGTCCTCGAGGGTGGCGAAGACCACACCTCGAGCGCTGCCCGGCCGTTGGCGGACGAGCACGAGGCCCGCGACCACCACCCGCGCGCCGGGAGGGATCGTCCAGAGCTCGCGGGCGGTCGCGATCCGCCGTCGCGCGAGCCGCTCGCGCAACAACGCCAGGGGGTGCGCCCGCAGCGACAAGCGCAGCCGAGCATAGTCCTCGATCACCGCCTCGCCGAGGGTCATCGGCGGCAACTCGAGCCAGGGCTCTTCGCCACCCTCGAGCGGTGGGAGGTTGGAGCCGGATGGCTCCGCGGCCTCGGCGTGGGCGAAGAGCGGCAGGGTCCGCTGGGCGAGTGCCCGCACCTCCCAGAGGGCCTGACGGCGGTCGAGGCCCATCGAGCGGAAGGCGTCGGCCTCGGCCAGGATCGCGAGCGTCTCGCGCGTCACACCCGCCCGGCGCTGCAGCTCGGCGAGCGTACGATAGGGCCGAAGCCGGGCGGTCACGATCCGCACCGCCTCGGTCTCGGCCAGCCCCTTGACCTCGCGCAGACCGAGCCGGACGGCGTGCGAGAGTGGCCCGCGCCGCGCCAGAGGCTCGAGCGTCGTCTCCCAGAAGGAGTGGTTGACGTCGACGGGGCGGACTTCGACCCCGTGCTCGATCGCATCGCGCACGAGCTGGGCCGGGGCGTAGAAGCCCATGGGCTGAGCGTTCAGGATCGCCGCCAGGAAGACGTCGGGATAATGGCATTTGAGCCAGGCCGAGACGTAGACCAGAAGGGCGAAGCTCGCGGCGTGGCTCTCCGGGAAGCCGTAATAGCCGAAGCCCCGGATCTGCTCGAAGCAACGCTCGGCGAACCCCCGCTCGTAACCGCGCGCGACCATGCCCTCGACGAGCTTGTCGCGCCAGCGCTCGAGCCGGCCGCGGCGGCGGAAGGCGGCCATCGAGCGGCGCAGGCCGTCGGCTTCGGCCGGGGTGAAGCCCGCGGCGACGATGGCGATGCGCATCGCCTGCTCCTGGAAGAGCGGCACGCCGAGCGTCTTGCCGAGCACCGCCTCGAGCTCCTTCGAGGGGAAGGTGACGGGCTCGAGGCCCTCGCGCCGACGCAAGTAAGGATGAACCATGTCGCCCTGGATCGGCCCGGGGCGGACGATCGCCACTTCGATCACGAGATCGTAGAAGGAGCGCGGCGCAAGGCGCGGCAGCATGCTCATCTGCGCCCGGCTCTCGACCTGGAAGACGCCGATCGAATCGGCCCGCTGCAGCATGGCGTAGACCGAAGGGTCCTCGGCCGGAACCCGTGCCGTGTCGAGCTCGAGGCCGTAATGCGTGCGCAGGAGCTCGAAGGCGCGGCGGATGCAGGAAAGCATGCCGAGGGCCAAGAGGTCGATCTTGAGCATCTTGAGCGCATCGAGATCGTCCTTGTCCCACTCGACGACGGTGCGCCCCGCCATGGCCGCGTTCTCGATCGGGACGAGCTCGCGCAAGGGGCTCTTGGCGATCACGAAGCCGCCCACGTGCTGGGAGAGGTGGCGCGGGAAGTCCTGCAGCTCCGCGGCGAGCTCGAGCGTGCGGGCGAGGGTGGGATCGTCCGGGTCGAGGCCGAGCTCGCGCATCGAGCGCCGGTCGAGGCCTTCCCGGCCCATGCCCCAGACGGTCTTGGCGAGCGCTTCCTGCACGTCCGCCGAGAGGCCCATGACCTTGGCGACCTCGCGCAGGGCCGATTTCGCCCGGTAACGGATGACGGTGGCGGCGAGTGCCGCGTGGTCGCGGCCGTAGGTGTCGTAGACCCATTGGATCACCTCCTCGCGCCGCTCGTGCTCGAAATCGACGTCGATGTCGGGAGGCTCGTCGCGCTCGGCCGAGACGAACCGCTCGAAGAGAAGGTCCAGCCGCGCGGGATCGACGGCGGTGATGCCGAGCACGTAGCAGATCGCCGAATTGGCCGCCGAGCCGCGCCCCTGGCAGAGGATGCCGCGCGAGCGGGCGAAGCGGACGATGTCGTGGACGGTGAGGAAGTAGGGCGCGTAGCGCAGCTCCTTCACGAGCGCGAGCTCGTGCTCGAGCAGCTTCTGCACCTTCTCGGGCAGATGGTCGGGGTAGCGCTCGCGGGCTCCTTCCCGAACGCGCCGGGCGAGCTCCTCGTCGGGACCGCGGCCGTCGTAGGAGTCCCGGACCGGGTAGTCGTAGGCGAGCTCGTCGAGCGCGAAGCGGCAGCGCTCGAGGAGCGCGAGCCCGGCCGCGATCGCCTGCGGCCAGCGGGCGAAGAGGCGAGCCATCTCGGCAGGCGCCTTGAGGTGCCGCTCGGCGTTGGCCTCGAGCCGCAGCCCGGCCTCGGCCAGCGTCACCTTCTCCCGGATGCAGGTCAGGACGTCCTGCAGCGGTCGGCGGGCGGGGTCGTGGTAGAGCACTGCGTTGGTGGCGAGCAGCCGGGCACGCGTGGCGGCCGCGAGTTCGGCGAGCGCGTCGATCCGCTCGCGGTCGTCGCCGCGATAGCGGTAGTGGACGACCAGATGCAGCCGGTCGCCGACCGTCGCGGCCAGCATCCGCAGGAGCTCGGCGAAGCCGGCATCGGGCACCTCGGGCGGGAGCACGCCCAGAATCTGCCCCTCGGCGTGCGCGAGCACATCCGCGAGGCGGAGGCTACACGCGCCCTTGGCCGCCCGCCGGCGCCCTTCGGTCAAGAGCGAGGAGAGCCGGCCGTAGGCCTTCTTGTCGGTGGGCCAGAGGAGGAGCGAGGGCGCGTCCTCGAGATCGACGCGGGCGCCCACGAGGAAACGCAGGCCAACCCGCTTGGCCGTCACGTGGGCGCGGACGACCCCCGCCAAGCTGTTGCGGTCGGTCACGGCCAAGGCGGCGAGGCCGAGCTCCTTCGCGCGCTCGACCAGCTCCTCGGGATGCGAAGCGCCTTCGAGGAAGCTGAAATTGGTCGTGACCTCGAGCTCGGCGTAAGCGGCCATGGGTGGACCTCGCACGGCCCGGAGAAAGCATGTTCTTGTTTTGTTCTCAAGAGTGCGTGCCGCCGCGACGGTGAGGTTCGGATCGGCTATCCTTCCGGTGCGCGGGAGGAGGAGGGATGGCGAAGCGGCGCGAAGATGGCCGGCGGATGACGATCGAGGAGTTCCTCGCCTGGGACGACGGGACCGAGACCCGCTACGAGCTCGATCGCGGCGTGCCGGTCGCGATGAACCCGCCGCTCGTGCCCCACGCGCGGATCACCACGAACGTCGTGCGCGTGGCCGAACGGCAGCTCGAGGGACGCCGGCCCTGCCGCGTCCTCACCGGCGCCGGTGTCGTCGTGAGCCGTGTCAGCCAGAGCTTCTATATTCCCGATGTGGTCGTGACCTGCGAGGAGCCACGCGAGAGCCCCTACGTCGAAGCCCCGAAGCTCGTGGTCGAGATCCTCTCGCCCTCGACCGAGCGGCTCGACAAGACGCTGAAGGTCCCGGCCTATGGCCGGCTGCCGACGGTCGAGGAGATCTGGCTCGTCTCGGCGGCCCGCCGTTGGGTGCTGGTCTGGCGCAAGATCGAGGGCGCCTGGCTCGCGCAGCTGCCCTACGAGGGGAGCGCGACCTTCCCGAGCCCGGTGCTCGGCGGCGAGGTGGCCCTCGACGATCTCTACGACCTCGCCGGCCTCTGAGCCTCCCCCGGGCTTCAGGCGAAGCTCCCGAGCAGCCGCCAGGCGGGTGGAGCGGCCTCCCCCCAGAGCCCTTCCCGGACGCACCAGAGCTCGCGGCCGTCCTCGAGCCGCACGCGGAAGAAGTCGCGCGGCCGGATCCCGGCGTCTTCCGGCCGCCACCATTCCGGGAGGATGCGTTCGGGCCCCGAGGCCGCGATCACCCGCCCGGCGATCGGCCCGTCGAGGCGCAGCGGCGGCCCGTCCGGCACGATCGCCAGGGCCCGGACGGGGAGCGATCGTTCGAAGAGACGCAAGGGTCGCAAAAGGCTCGCGGGCCAGGGGCCGGGCTTCGGCTCGACCCCGGCCGGGCACCAGCGCACCGCCCGCTCGGGAACGTGGCTGGCGACCGGCTCGGGGCGGAGCACGCGCTCGGCGCCGAGCCGTGCCGTGAGCCGGTCGACCAAAACGGCGACCGCGCGCGCGTCCGCCGTACCGCCGAGTTCGGGCTGTTCGGCCGAAAGAGCGACGGTCTCGGGCGCCTCGAGGATCGCGAGCTCGACGCCGAAGCCGAGCTCGAGCCCGTCCAGGCGGTGGCGGAAGAGGCG
>DAIOUO010000100.1:0-7631 GCA_036759485.1 Geminicoccaceae bacterium
GGCCAGGCGTGGTTGCGGCCGAGCCTGGTCGCCACGGTTCGCCCGGCACGGTTCCCGAGCCAGGCCGAGCAGCGCGACGGCGTGCGGGTGATCACGCTCGCGGACGAGCGCTGGGCGCGCTGCGACATCAAGTCGATCGCGCTCCTGCCCAACGTGCTCGCCAAGCAGAAGGCGGTGGCGGCCGGTTGCCGGGAGGCCTGGCTCGTCGACCGCGACGGGCTGGTCACCGAGGGGGCGAGCTCGAACGCCTGGATCGTCGATCGCGAGGGCGTGCTCGTCACCCGCCCGCTCGGGCCCGCGATCCTGGGTGGTGTCACCCGCGACGTCCTGCTCGAGCTCGCCCGCGGCGCCGGCATCCCGGTGGCCGAGCGGCCCTTCTCCGTGGCCGAGGCGAAGGCCGCCCGCGAGGCGTTCCTCACGAGCACGACCTCGCTCGTCCTTCCGGTCACGGAGATCGACGGCGTCCCCGTCGCCAACGGCCGGCCGGGGACGATCACCCGGAGGTTGGCCGCCCTCTACGCCGCCCGCTGCGGCCTCGCCCCTGCGACCGAAGAGTGACGCTGCGATGCGTGCGCGCCCGGCCGGGGAAAATGCCGCTTGCTCGCCCGCCCGGCCTTGATTATCTGCGACCGAGCCATTGTGAACGATCGTCGGAAGCGGCGGCGTCGGCCCTTTCGGGTGCGGGCGGTGGGTGCGGCGCCGGAGTCGGTGAGTGCTGACACGCGAGACGGCGTGCCGAGAAGGAAACCGGCGCATGCCAGCCGAAAAGCAACAGAACCTCCAGGACGTCTTCCTCAACCATGTCCGCAAGAACAAGGTTCCGGTGACGATCTTCCTGATCAACGGTGTCAAACTGCAGGGCGTGATCGGTTCGTTCGACAATTTCTGCCTGCTCCTGCGCCGTGACGGGCACGTCCAGCTCGTCTACAAGCATGCGGTCTCCACCGTGATGCCGTCGGCCGCGGTGCGGCTCTACGAGCCGCCGTCCGAAGAGCATCCGCACCAGGGCTGAGCCGACCACGGAAACGATCGAGCCGAAGGCCGAGCGGCCCGTCCTCGGGCGCGGGCGCGCCTTCGTCGTCCATCCGGTCCTGCCGGCGGCCGAGACCGACCGCCGCGATCCGGGCGCGCGCCTCGAGGAAGCCGTGGGCCTCGCGCGCGCCATCGAGCTCGAGGTCGTGGGTGCCGAGATCGCGCCCTTGCGCCGGCCGACCCCGGCCACCCTCCTGGGCTCCGGCAAGGTCGCCGAGATCGGCGCGAAGCTCGCGGCCGAGCCGGTCGAGCTCGTGGTGGTCGACGCCGCGCTCACCCCCGTGCAGCAGCGCAACCTCGAGAGGGCCTGGAAGACCAAGGTCATCGACCGCACCGGGCTGATCCTCGAGATCTTCGGTGCCCGGGCGCGGACCCGCGAGGGTGTGCTGCAGGTCGAGCTCGCCGCCCTCACCTATCAGCGCTCGCGCCTGGTGCGCTCCTGGACCCACCTCGAGCGCCAGCGGGGCGGCTTCGGCTTCCTGGGCGGCCCCGGCGAGAGCCAGCTCGAGCTCGACCGGCGCAAGATCACCGAGCGCATCACCCGCATCAAGGCCGAGCTCGAGGAGGTCAAGCGGACCCGCGGCCTGCACCGCCGCGCCCGCGAGCGGGTGCCCTATCGGACCGTGGCGCTCGTGGGTTACACCAACGCCGGCAAGTCCACGCTCTTCAATCGGCTCACCGGCGCAGGCGTCGAGGCGGTCGACAAGCTCTTCGCCACCCTCGACCCGACCATGCGCCTCGTCCGGCTGCCCTCGGGCCTCAAGACCATCCTCTCCGACACGGTGGGCTTCATCTCCGATCTGCCGACCCAGCTCGTGGCGGCCTTCCGCGCCACCCTCGAGGAGGTCCAGAGCGCCGATCTGATCCTGCATGTGCGCGACGTCGCCAACCCCGACCACGAAGCCCAGGCGCGCGACGTCGATCGGGTGCTGGACGAGCTCGGCATCGACGCCCGCGACCGCGCCGAGCGCCTCCTCGAGGTGTGGAACAAGATCGATCGGCTCGCCCCGGACGTGCTCGCCGCGGTCGAGGCCGAGGCCCGAAGGCGGCCCGATGTTCTGCCCGTCTCGGCGGTCACGGGTGCCGGGATCGCGGAGCTCCTGGCCGCGATCGAACGGCGGCTCCTGGCCCGGCACGAGCTCCTCGAGGTCGAGCTGCCCTTCGAGGCCGGCGCCGAGCTCGCCTGGCTGCACGAGCACGGCGAGGTGGTGGAGCGCCGCGACGGTCCCGAGGGCATGCGTCTGACGATCGTGCTCGCCCCCGAGGACCGCGCCCGGCTCGCCGAACGGCTCGGGACGGCGCGGATCAGGCCGGCCCGGCCGGCGTCCTGATCTCCGCCCGGTCGAGGCCGAGGGCCGCCACGAGCGCATCGAGCCGACCGGTCACCGCCTCGTCCTGCGGATCGACCGCCGGATGGTCGACCTCGAGCAGGAGCGCACCGCCCTCGCGGCGGATACGGCAGGCCTCGAGCACCGCGGCGACCCCGCCCGAGAGCCGGTAGGCGAGGTCGAGTGCCGCCCCGAGCGCCGCCGCCCGCCGCCGCTCCGGCTTGTCGAGCAGCCCCACGATGCGCGCCACCGCCGGATCCTCGCGCCGCCCCTCGTAGCGGCAGAAGAGCGCATAGGCGAGGAAGGCCCGCTCGGCGTGGTCGACGCCGAGCAGCGGATAGTGGGCGAGGGTGAAGAACGCGTCCCGTGCCCGGGTCTCGGGATGCTCCCGCCAGGCGGTGTCGGACACCAGACACACGGCTTTCCGCAGTCGTGCCTCGGCCGGCTCCTCGAAGGCGAACAAGGGTGCCGTCCATGCCGCCATCGCCGGGCCGATCGCGGCGGTCCGACCGTCGCGGACGCCGAGATCGGCACAGCCCGCCAAGAGCGGGTCCAGCAACCGCTCCGCCGGCGGCAGGCTCTCGTAGAGCCGCCCCTCGCGCAAGCCCGTGGCGGAGAACACCACCCGCTCGGGCTCGAGGAGCCGCACCACCCGCTCGAGCAGGAAGGCCCCGGCCGGCACGAGGTCGAGCCTTCGGCGCGAGACCCCCGGCAGTCGGGCCCGGGCGCGCTCGTCGAGGGCGGCGAGCTCGCGGCAGAGCCGGACGAGCTCGGCGGGCGACAGCGCGAGCCCGTGCACCACCTTGAGCGGGGTGTCGGCGAGCGCCATGTGCGCCCGGCCGAGACTGCGCCAGCTGCCCCCCACGACGTAGAAGGGTCGGCCCCGGGCCGCCCCGCGCAGTTCGGGAAACTCGGCGAGCACGCTCTCGACCAGGGCCTCGGCCCGGTCGCGGCCGCGGCGCAGGGCCTCGGCCACCGCGAGCGCCCCGACCGGCAGCGACACGCCCTCGATCGGCTCCTCCTCGAGGCCGAGCCGCGCGAGCTCGATGCTGCCGCCGCCGAGATCGCCCACGAACCCGGTCGGCCGGTGGAAACCGGCGCGCACGCCCATGGCACTCGTGCGCGCTTCCTCCGGACCCGAGAGCACCCAGACCCGCTCGCCGGTCGTGGCCTCGACCTCGCCCACGAACGCGGCACCGTCGGCGGCCCGTCGCACCGCCGCGGTCGCGACGATGTCGACCCGTTCGCAGCCCGCCGCCCGGGCGAGCCAGGCGTAGCGGCGCAAGGTACGGAGCGCCGGGCCGATCGCCCCGGGCGCGAGCCTGCCGGTCGCCTCGAGCTCGCGGCCGAGGCCGCAGAAGCGGCGCTCGTTGAAGCGCGGCACGGGCGCCCGCGCGAGCCGCTCGTAGACCACGAGGCGGATCGAGTTCGAGCCGAGGTCGATCACCGCCACCGGCGGGTCGGCGGCCCCGCCCACCGGTCTCATTCGGCAACCGCCTCGACCGTCTGGCCGGCCAGCGGGCGGGGACCGGAGCCGCGCTTCTTGAGCGCACTGCCGCGCCCCGACAGGCTCGGATTGGTCATGAAATAGGTGTGCGCCGAAAAGGGCTCGGGTCCCGGCACGACCCGCCGGTAGGTACCGTCCGACTGCAGGATCCAGCTGTTGGTCTCGTCTTTGAGATTGGCGACCATGACCTGGAACAGGATCTGCTGGTGGACCGTCTCGTTCTCGATCGGCACGAGCGTCTCGACCCGCCGCGAGAGGTTGCGCTGCATCCAGTCGGCGGAAGAGACGAAGACCTTGGCCTTCTTGGACGGCAGGCCGTGGCCGTTGCCGAAGCAGACGATCCGGGCGTGCTCGAGGAAGCGGCCCACGATGCTCTTGACCCGGATGTTGTCGGAGAGCCCGCTCACCCCGGGCCTGAGGCAGCAGATGCCGCGCACCACGAGGTCGATCTTCACCCCGGCCGCGGACGCCTCGTAGAGCTTGGCGATGATCTGCTCGTCGACGAGCGCGTTGAGCTTGGCCCAGATCTGCGCCTTGCGGCCGGCCCGGGCGTGTTCGATCTCGGCGTCGATCAGCGCGTTCAAGGTCTCGCGGAGGTTCACCGGGGCGAGCGCCAGCTTCTCCAGATCGGCCGGCCGGGCGTAGCCCGTCATGAAGTTGAAGGCGCGCGCCGCGTCCCTACCGAGTGCCGGATCGCAGGTGAAGAAGGAAAGGTCCGTGTAAATCTTGGCGGTGATCGGGTGGTAGTTCCCGGTGCCGAAATGCACGTAGGTGCGAAAGCCGCCTTGCTCGCGGCGTACGACCATCGACACCTTCGCGTGCGTCTTGAGCTCGATGAAGCCGTAGACGACCTGCACCCCTGCCCGCTCGAGTCGCCGCGCCCAACGGATGTTGCGCTCCTCGTCGAAGCGGGCCTTGAGCTCGACCATGGCGGTGACCGACTTGCCGGCCTCGGCCGCCTCGATCAGCGCCGCCACGATCGGGCTGTCGTCGCTCGTACGGTAGAGGGTCTGCTTGATCGCCACGACGTTGGGGTCGCGCGCCGCCTGGAGGAGGAACTGCACCACCACATCGAAGCTCTCGAACGGGTGGTGGACCACGAAGTCCTTGTGCCGGATGGCAGCGAAACAGTCACCGCCGAAGTCCTTGATCCGCTCCGGAAAACGCGCGGTGAACGGCGGGAAGAGGAGATCGGGCCGGTCCGTGCCGATCAGCTGCTTGGTATCGGCGAGCCCGAGAATGCCCTCGACCCGGAACACGTCGGCGGCCTTGACGCCCAGATTCTCCATGAGGAAGTCGCGCAGGCTCTCGGGCATCGCCGCATCGACCTTGACGCGGATGACGCTGCCCCGCCGGCGCCGCTTCAAGAGCACCTCGAACAGCCGGACGAGGTCCTCGGCCTCCTCCTCGATCTCGATGTCGCTGTCGCGCAGGACCCGGAAGCAGCCCTGGGCGCGCACGGCGAAGCCCGGGAACAGCCGATCGGCGAAGCGCAGCACGAGCTGCTCGAGCCGCACGTAGCGGGTCCCCCCGCCCGGCAGTCGGACGAAGCGCTCGAGCTTGGCCGGCAACAGCACGAGGCCGATCAGGCTGTCGCCCTTCGGCCGCTCGAGCTCCATGACCACGCCCATCCCGAGATTGGGGATGAACGGGAAGGGATGCGCCGGGTCGACCGCGATCGGGGTCAGGACCGCGAGCGCCTCCTCGACGAACCGGCGGCCGAGTGCCTCGATCTCGGACGGCTCGAGCTCGGCCACGTCGAGCACCTGGACACCCTGCACCCGCAACAGCCCCACGAGCTCGTGCCAGCAGGCCTGCTGACGATCGAGCACCTCGGCGACCCGCCGGTGGATCGCCGCGAGCTGCTCGGTCGGTGTCATCCCGTCGGCACCGGTCGTAGCGACCCCGGCCGCCACGAGGCCTTTGAGGCCCGCCACGCGGACCATGTAGAACTCGTCGAGGTTGGAGGCCGAGATCGACAGGAAGCGCAGCCGCTCGAGCAGCGGGTAGGCGGTGTTCGAGGCCTCCTCGAGGACCCGCTCGTTGAAGGCGAGCCAGGAGAGCTCGCGGTTGATGAAATGCTCCGGCCGCGGCACCGGCGTCGTCGAGGTCTGTGGTGCGACCGCGCCACCTGCCGGCTCGTGCCGGCCCTCCTCGAGCATGGGAAGCTCTCCTCGGCCGTCCCTCGACGGTTCCCCCGTCGCTCCGCGAAACTTGGCCGGGCGACGGGACGATCCTCGCGAACACCACTCTATAGTCGCCGCCGGGCGCTGTCATGACGAGGCGGCGACGCTGCGCGGAGGTAAGATCGGATGCGCGAGCTCATGCTCCTGCGGCACGCCAAGTCGGCCTGGGACGTGCCCGGCCTCGACGATCACGAGCGCGATCTCGCCCCGCGCGGCAAGAAGGCTGCCGCCAAGATCGGCCGGCTCCTGGCCGAGAAGGGCCTTCTGCCCGACCTCGTCCTCTGCTCGACCGCCAAGCGTGCGGTCCGCACCCTCGAGATCGTGCAGGAGGCGCTCCCCCGCCGGCTCCCCGTCCGCTTCCTCGACGAGCTCTACCTCGCGGGCGAGGAGGCGATGCTGAAACTGGTCCGCGCCCAGGACGATGCCGTGCGCCGGCTCGCGCTGGTGGGCCACGATCCGGGCTTCCACCGCCTGGCCCTGCTCCTGGTCGGGGCAGGAGACGCGGAAGCCGCGCGCTCCGGCCTCCTCCAGAAGTTCCCGACCGGGGCGCTCCTGCACCTGGCCTTCCCGGCCGAGCGCTGGGCCGAGATCGCCCCGGGCCGTGCTCGGCTCCTCGCCTTCTACAAGCCGCGCGAGCTCGACTAGCGCCCCTCCTCGCGCTTGACCGCTTCCCAAAGTGCGTCGAGCGCCTCGAGCCCGAGGGCCGCAGGGTCGCTGCCGCTCGCCCGGGCGCGTGTTTCCATCGCCCGGAACCGCCGCTCGAACTTGGCATTGGCCCGACGCAGTGCCTCCTCCGCATCGACCCCGAGCCGGCGGGCGAGGTTGACGACCGCGAACAGGAGATCGCCGAGCTCCTCCTCGAGTCGAGCCTCGCCCTCGCCCGCCCGCAGCGACGCCCGAACCTCGCCGAGCTCCTCCTCGATCTTGGCGAGGATCGGCGCGGGCTCGCTCCAGTCGAAGCCGATCCTGGCGGCCCGCCGCTGCAGCTTCTCGGCGCGCACGAGCGCCGGCAGCGCGAGCGGCAGGTCGGCGAGCACCGAGGGATCGGCCGCCTTCGCCGCTCGCTCGGCCGCCTTGACCTCCTCCCAGGCGCGGCGCTGCGCCGCCGCACTTTCGATCCGGGCCTCGCCGAAGACGTGCGGATGGCGGCGGATCATCTTGTCGGCGATGCCGTGCGCCACCGCGTCGAAATCGAAGAGCCCCGCCTCCTCGGCCATCTGCGCGTGATAGACGACCTGCAGGAGGAGATCGCCCAGCTCGCCCTCGAGCTCGCCCCAGGCCTCGCGGCGGATCGCGTCCGCCACTTCGTAGGCCTCCTCGATCGTGTAGGGGGCGATCGTGGCGAAACTCTGCTCCTTGTCCCAGGGGCAGCCCCGCTCGGGGTCCCTGAGCCGGCGCATGACCTCGAGCAGCCGCTCGATGCCGGGCCGGTCGCGCTCGCTCGGATCGAAGCTCACAAGAGGCTCCCCTGGAGCGGCGGGTGGTCGCGACCCTTGCCGCGTCGGCCGCCCGCCGCCGCGGTACCGGACCCGCCCGCGGCGCCGGAGCCGGGACCGTCCGCGGCCGGTCGCGTATACA
>DAIOUO010000100.1:7641-10275 GCA_036759485.1 Geminicoccaceae bacterium
ACGACCGGCAGGCGGCCGTCGGCGAACTGCAGCTCGAGCGCGAGCGCGCCGGCCAGCGCCGAAAGACGCGGCACCACCCGTCCCTCCGGTCGCGTGCGGACGATCGCGTAGCCCCGCTCGAGCACGCGCTCGTGCGAGAGGCTCTCGAGGTGGCGGCCGAGCCGGTCGAGCGCACCCGCCATGGCCGCGAGCCGCTCGCGCAGCCGCGCGGGGTCCAGCCGCCGGCCGACCGCCTCGAGCCGGAGCCGCTCGCGGCCGAGCCGGTCGCGCACCAGCTCGTCGAGCCGCCCCACCCTGGCCGAAAGTCGCTCGCGCAGGCTCTCGACCACCGCGGCGGGGCTGCGCAGCCGGAGCCGTTCGGCCAGATCGTCGAGCCGTTGGGCGGCCACGGCCAGGAGCCGGCGCGGCTCCGGCAGCCCGCGAGCGAGCCCCGCGAGGCGTTCCCGGCGGGCCCTGAGCTCGCGCAGGACCGCGCCGTCGAGCCGTTGCCCCAGGCCGGTGACCCGCCCGAGGAGATCGGCCCTGACCGGCACCGCGATCTCGGCGGCGGCGGTCGGCGTGGGTGCCCGCCGGTCGGCGGCGAGATCGATCAGCGTGTGGTCGGTCTCGTGTCCCACGGCCGAGATCAGAGGGATCGTCGAGGCGGCCGCGGCGCGCACGACGATCTCCTCGTTGAAGGCCCAGAGATCCTCGATCGAGCCGCCACCCCGGGCGACGATCACGACGTCCGGCCGCGGGATCCACCCGCCCGGAGGCAGGGCCGAGAAGCCGCGGATGGCGGCCGCCACCTGCTCGGCCGCGCCTTCGCCCTGGACTTGGACCGGCCAGAGGACCACCCGCACCGGGAAGCGATCGGCGAGCCGGTGCAGGATGTCGCGGATCACCGCCCCGGTTGGCGAGGTGACCACGCCCACGACCCGCGGCAGAAAGGGCAGCGGCCGCTTGCGGCCGGCGTCGAACAGGCCCTCGGCCGCGAGCTTGCGCTTGCGCTCCTCGAGCAGCGCCATGAGCGCGCCCAGGCCGGCCGGCTCCATCCGCTCGACCACGAGCTGGTACTTGGAGCGGCCGGGATACGTGGTGAGCCGGCCGGTGCAGACGACCTCGAGGCCGTCCTCGGGCTCGAAACTCAGCCGCGGTAGGTTCGAGCGCCAGGCCACGCAGTCGAGGACCGCATTCGCGTCCTTGATCGCGAAATAGAGATGGCCCGAGTTCGCGCGCTTGAAGCCGCTGAGCTCGCCCCGCACGCGCACGAGCCCGAAAGCCCCCTCGACCGTCCGCTTGATCGCGTAGGCGAGCTCGGAGACGGTGAGCTCGGGGACGTTCCCGGCCGTCCCCGCTGCCGCCGCGACCGTCACGGGAGCGCCGGGCCCCTCAGACGAGCCCGTCCTCCACCAGGCACTCGGCGATCTGCACGGCGTTCAGGGCGGCACCTTTGCGCAGATTGTCCGCGACCACCCAGAGATTGAGGCCGTGCCGCACGGTCGGATCCTCGCGGATCCGCGAGACGAACACGGCGTACTCGCCCGCCGCCTCGACCGGGGTCATGTAGCCGCCGGGCTCGCGCCGGTCGACCACCACGACACCCTCGGCCTCGTCGAGGGCGGCTCGCGCCTCCTCGGCCGAGAGCGGGCTCTCGAGCTCGACGTTCACGGCCTCGGAGTGGCCCACGAACACCGGCACCCGCACGCAGGTGGCGGTCACCGCGATGTTCGGGTCGAGGATCTTCTTGGTCTCGACCACCATCTTCCACTCCTCCTTGGTCGAGCCGTCATCCATGAAGACGTCGATCTGGGGGATCAGGTTGAAGGCGATCGTCTTCGAAAAAAGTCGCGGCTCTTTCCGCTCGTTCATGTAGATCGCCTTCGTGTGGTCGAACAGCTCGTCCATCGCCTCCTTGCCGGCTCCCGAAACCGACTGGTAGGTCGCGACGACGATCCGCTTGATTCGGGCGATGTCGTGGATGGGCTTCAAGGCCACCACCATCTGAATGGTGGAGCAGTTCGGGTTGGCCACGATGTTGCGCTTGTGGAAGTCCCTGAGCGCGTGCCGGTTGACCTCCGGCACGACGAGCGGGACGTCGGGGTCCATGCGGAAGTGCGAGGTGTTGTCGATCACCACGCAGCCGGCCGCCGCCGCCTTCGGCGCGTAGATCGCCGAGACCTTGGCACCCGGCGAGAAAAGCGCGATGTCGAAGCCGCGGAAATCGAACCGATCGAGGTCCTGGACGTCCAGAACCCGATCCTCGCCGAAACTCACCTGCTTGCCGATCGACCGCTCGGAGGCGAGCGCCACCACTTCGTCGACCGGGAACTCCCGCTCCGCCAGGATCTGCAGCATCTCGTTGCCGACGGCACCCGTGGCGCCCACCACGGCGACCCTGTAACCCATGATCGTCACCCCGCGTTCTCGCGAGCGCGAGCCTTAGGCCAGTTCGGCCGCGCACGAAAGGGACCGATCGGCACGCCCGGGCGGTGACCCGCGTCACCCGGTCCGCCGCCGCTCGTGCTAGAGTATCGTGGACCACGAAGGAGAACGCCCGTGACGATCGGTCTGTTGGGCGCGTTCGCCGCCACCGTCGCGGCGCTGGGTGCCATTTTCCTGGCCGCCGGCCTCTCCCGCGCCCCGCCGCTGCAC
>DAIOUO010000101.1:0-6526 GCA_036759485.1 Geminicoccaceae bacterium
GACGGAAGCGGTCTTACCCTCGTAGGCGTCGCCGAAGATGTAGTCGTCGCCGGCGTCGCCGCTCAGCGCGTCGGCACCGCCGACGGCGCCGTTCTGCATGGTCTGGCCGTCGCCCTGGATGCTGTCGCTGCCGTCGCCACCCGAGATCTTGTCCTTGCCGCCGATCGCATCGTCGAGCACCCCCTGGGTGAAGGGGTTGGCCACGTTACCGGCATCGCCGTAGAGAAAGTCGTCGCCGAGGCCACCCGCGATCTGGTCCGCGCCACCCTTCTGGCCCGTGGTCAGGTTCGTGGCGTCGCCCACGAGGATGTCGTCGTCGTCCGTGCCGTTGAGCTTGTCCTTCGCGAGTGTGCCCGTCTGTGTCGCCATGTCCGATCTCCTGGTGTTTCCCCCCGTGCCCCGCGGCTTCGCTGTCGGAGCCGAAGCGAGGCGCGGTTTCCAGCGTGCGGTAGCGTGCCGTTCCGGATCGGGTCAAGGACCGTAATCATTACGGACCGGAAAGAGCGTGCCCCGATACGCGAATGCATCGATTCCGCCCGAAACCGGGTCCGGGCTCGGGTCTCCTCGCGAGGTCAGACCGGCCGCTGCGTGCCGAGGCGCACGACGGTTGCATCGGGGTACGAGCGGACGAGACGGACGAGCCGTTCGGGATCGTCGACCAGGCGACACACGCCCGGGGTCGCCACTCGCCAGAGCTGGTCCCGCTTCGGCTCGCGGGCCACCGTCTCGATCCGTGCCGGGCCGCCGTTGCGACCCTCGGGCGCCGGCTGGCTCGTCGTCATCGCTGTTTCCCTCCCGCGGCTCGCTGCCGCGTGTCGGACGTAGCCGAGCCGCGCGGCGAGCACTGTCACCCCGATCACAGGAAGGGACGCGGGGAGGGTCTCGCGCGCCGCCCGGACAGGAGGAGGACGAGGGCGGCCGCCGCGACCGGCACCGGCATGACGAGCAGGAGCCCCTCCGGCACACCGTCGAGAAGGAGGGCGGCCGCACCGGCGAGAAGGCCCGGGATCACGGTCTGCAGCACCCCCGTCACCGAGGCGGCGGAGCCGGCCGCGTCACCGTGCGGCTGGAGCGCGAGGGCGGTCGCGTTCGCCGTGACCAGGCCGAACGAGAGGAAGAACAGGCAGAGGCCGGGCAGCACGCTCGGGGCTCCGGCGAGCCCGGCGAGAGCGAGGACGAGGTTGGCGAGCGTGGCGGCGAGCCCGAGGCCGAGGCCGATCGCGATCGTTCGCTCGAGGGCGAGGCGGCGGGCGAGGCGGGCATTGAGGAGGCTGCCCACCGCCGCGGCCGCACCCACGAGCGCGAAGACGAGCGCGAAGCCGCGCGGCTCGAGCCCGTAGCCGGCCATGAACAGGGCCGGCGCGTTGACGAGATAGAGCACGAGGGTGGCGAGACTCAGGACGCCGATCGCGAGGAAGGGCCGCGAGCGCGGCTCGCCGAGGACCCGCCGCCAGGCAGCGGCGATCCGCGCCGGCCGCAGCGCCGAAGGATCGGGTCGGCGCAGCGTCTCCTCGAGGCGGGCGGCGGCCACCGCGAGGAGGAGCGCGCCGTAGCCCGCGAGTGCGGCGAAGATCCAACGCCAGGAGCCGAGCTCGAGGATCAGAGCACCCAGGCTCGGCGCCAGGATCGGGGCGAGGACGAAGGCGGCCATGGCGAGCGAGAGGACGCGTGCCATCGCCGGCCCCTCGAACCGGTCGCGCACGACGGCGCGGCCGAGGACCGGTCCGACCGCGGCGGCGAACCCCTGCAGGAGCCGCAGGGCCGAGAGCGCCTCGATCGCCGGGGCGGCCGCGCAGGCGAGCGAGCTCAGGACATAGAGAGCGATCCCGCCGAGCAGGATCGGGCGGCGGCCGAAGCGATCGGCGGCCGGCCCCACGATCCCCTGCCCCAGCGCGAAGCCCAGGAAGAAGGCGGAGACGGTGAGCTGGGCCGCGGCGAGGCCGGTGCCGAAGGCCGCGGCCGTGGCGGGAAGTGCCGGGAGGTTGATGTCGATCGAGGCGGCCGACATGGTCATGAGGCCGGCCACCAGGAGAACGAAGCCGCGGTCGGCCCCCACGGCCGGCGGCGCACTCCCCTGGGCGGTGGGTCCGGGGCTGGGCTCGGAGGGGTCGGTGGGCCGCAGGTTCCGGCACTCCCCGGCAGGTCCCGACGGGAATCGCCGGCGACGCACCCGGCGCTCCGAGGGCGGAGCACGAGGTCCCCTCGCGAGGCAAGGGAGAACCCCCGTGTTCGAGGCCGAACGCCTGCTCGATTCGCGCGTGCAGACGGGCACGACGCGATCCACCGGGCGGCGGGTCGGCGACGCCACGGGCGGGAGCGAGGGCGAGGACCGGAAGGGCGGCCTGCGGCCCCTTCCCGCCCCCGGCCGCATGCTCCTCGGGCTCAGCGCAGGAGCTCGGGTGAGACGAGGCGCGGCAAGAAGAGGACGAGGTCGGGCCAGACGATCACGAGGGCGAGCACGGCCAGCATCGGCAGGAGCATGATGCCGGTGTCCTTGAGCGCGTCGACCATACGCAGCCCGGCCACGTGGCAGGCGATCATGAGGCAGAGGCCGTAGGGCGGGGTGACGAGCCCGAAGGCCAGGCTCACGATGCCGATCATCGCGAAGTGGATCGGGTCCATCGCCACCGCCTTGGCGAGCGGCTGGAGGATCGTGCCGACGATGATGATCGCCGGTATGGCGTCGAGGAAGCAGCCGACGAGCAGGAAGGTGGCGGCGATGAAGAAACCCGTCGCGGTGAAGCCCATGCCCCAGGACTGCACGCCCTCGAGCAAGGTCTTGGGAATCTGGTAGTAGGCGAGCAGCCAGCCGAAGGCCGAGGCGGTACCGACGCAGAAGAGGGCGACCGCGGCGAGCCGGCCGGTCTCGAGCAAGGCACCGGCGAGCCCCCGCAGGTCCATCTCGCGATAGACCAGAAGCGACAGGGTGGCCGCGTAGAGCACGGCGATACAGGCGCTCTCGGTCGCGGTGAACCAGCCGAAGACCTTGCCGCCGATGATGATGAAGGGAGTGGTGAGCGCCGGTGCCGACACCACGAGCGCCCGGGCGAGCTCGCCCCAGGAGGCGCGCGGGTATGTCGGATAGCCGCGGAGGGTGGCGTAGGCGTGCACGGTGGCCATCTGGACGAGGCCGATGAGGAGGCCCGGCACGATGCCGGCGAGGAACAGACCGCCGATCGAGGTCGTGAGGATGCCGCCCCAGACGATCATCAGGATCGAGGGCGGGACGATCACCGCGAGCACCGCCGAGACCGCGGTGATCGCCACCGAGAAGCTGTCGTCGTAGCCCTCCTTGCGCTGCGCCTCGATGAAGATCTTGGATTGGCTCGCCGCGTCCGCGGTCGAACTCCCGGAAATGCCGGCGAAGAAGATCGAGAGGACGACGTTGATCTGCGCGAGCCCGCCCGGGAAGTGGCCGACGATGGCCCGCGAGAGCCGCACGAGCCGGTCGGTGATGCCGCCCACGTTCATGAGGTTGGCGGTCAACAGGAAGAAGGGGACGGCGAGGAGAATGAAACTGTTGTAGGCGTTGAAGGTCTCCTGGACGAGGACGAGCGGGGAAAGACGCGGCTCGATGAAGAGCGGCGGCAGGCAGGCGAGGCCGAGCGCGAAGGCGACCGGCACGCGCAGGGCGAGGAACAGGAAGAAGAGGCCGAAGAGGAGGGCGGCGGCCTCGCCGGGTGTCAGGACGGCGGCACCCGGGATCACGCTTCGGCTCCGCGCAGGACGGCGAGATCGCGGCCGATCCGCTCGAGGAGGAAGAGGAGCCAGACGAGACCGGCGAGTGGCCAGGCGATGTGGATGAGCCAGAGCGGCAGCTCGGCGAGCTCGCTGATCCGGTAGAAGGCGCCCTCGGTGAAGCGCCAGCCCCACCAGAGGAAGACGACGGCCACCACCGCCACCCCGAGGCTGCCGACGATATCGAGCAAGGCCGAGGTGCGGGCGCCGAGCCGCGGCCAGAGGTCGACCACGAAGTGCGAGCCTTCCCGCACTCCCAGCATGGCGCCCAGCATGATGGCCCAGACGAAGAGGAAGCGGGCCATCTCCTCGGTCCAGATGTAGGAGGGGATGAGCGCCGTGTAACGCGAGAAGATCTGCAGGCTCACCGGCACCACGAGCACCGCCACGGAAAGCCCGAGGAGCACCCGCAACACCGCCGCGAGCGCGTCGTTCACCCGCGCCAACGGCCCGCCTCGGCCGTCGCCCATGCTTCACCCTCCCCCGGAACCGGATGCGCGGCGGCGCCCCGCCACCGCCGCGTGCGCCCTCGGCGCGCCGGACCTCGGCTCAGATCGCGTTGATCTTGGCGTAGATGGCGTCCGCCTCGATTTCCTTGGCGTAGGCCGCCATCACCGGATCGACCGCCCTCTTCATGGCGTCGCGGTCGGCGAACGGCACCCGCTCGAGCTTGCCCGCCTTCTCCATGGCCTCGAGCTTGGCGCCGTCCTCGCTCGATTCCACTTGGCGGCCATAGGCTCCCGCCTCCTTACCGGCACGCCGGATCGCTTCCTGCAGGTCCTTGGGCAGGTTGGCGAAGGTCTTGGCGGAGAAGCAGATCGGCCGGATGGTGATGGCGTGCTGGGTGAGCGCGAGCTTCGGTGCCACCTCGTAGAACTTCATCTGCTCGACGCCGGCGGCCTCGTTTTCGCCCGCCTCGATCACGCCGTTCTGGATGGCGTTGTAGACCTCGTTGTAGGCGATCACGGTCGGGCTCATGCCGGCGGCGGCGAAAGTCCGGCTCCAGATCGGTGCGCCCTGGACGCGGATCTTGAGGCCCTTGATGTCGGCCATGGTGCGCAAGGGCCGGCGGGCGAAGATGTTGCGCACCCCGCCGCCGGCATAGCCGATCAGCATGACCTGGGCCCGTTTCTCGATCTCCTGGGCGACCGGGGCCAGAAGATCGGCATCCAGCACCTTGTTCCAGTGGGCGAGATCACGGAACAGGAAAGGCGCGTCGATGAAAGGGGCCGCCTTCGAGAAGGTCGACATGTGGGCCGGCGAGACGATCGCGTAGTCGACCGCTTGGCCTTGCGCCATGTACTCGAAATACTGCTTCTCGAGGCCGAGTGCACTGTTCTTGTGGAGGACGAACTCGATGGGCTTACCGTAATACTGCTTGACGAGCTCGGCGAAACGGATGAGCGCCTTGGTGAAGGCGTGCTCGTCGTTGAACTGGACCGCACCGTTCAGGGTGATGGTCTGGGCGGCGGCACCGCGCAGCACCCAGGGCATCGCCACCGCACCCGCGGCACCGGCGATCACGCGACGACGATCGAGCATGGAAGCCTCCCCCTCGAGTTCCCGGGGGCCGCTCTTAGCCCGCCGGGGCCGGGCTTGTCATGCCCCACGCGCGCGACCCTGGTCACGCCCGAGCGACACCGCCGAGCATGCCGGCCAGCCGGCCCGCCGGCCGGTCCATTCGAGCCGGTCGCGGAGATCGCCGCCGCGCAGCGGGCGAGGCTCGAGGCCGAACCGACGGATCTCCCGGTCGAGCCGGTGGATCGCTCCCCGGACGTCGCGGTAGCGCGAGCGGAAGGTCACCGCGAGCGAGATCGAGACCTCGGGGCCCGTTTCGCTCCCGGTGCCGGGCGGTGATCGGGACGAAGGGGCCGTTGCCGGCGGCGAGGCCGAAGCGCGCCCGGGCGAACGCGGGCTGCCGCGGCAGCTGCGGCTGCCGCGCGGCGGCTCTCTCCGGCTCGGCCGGGGCCCTACGGCAGCCGGCGGCGGCCCCGACGCCGGGGCGATCGCCGCGCGCGATCCGGCGGCTCGCGGCAGCCGCGTGGCAGCCGCGGCCGACCTGGTTCCCGCCAGCCGCTTCGAGGCCGCTCGTAACGCCGTGCCGAGCCAGCGAAATTTTTGCCCTTTACAAGTCCGACGATCGCCCCCATATGCGCGCTCCCGAGAAGGAAGCCCAAGCACTGCGGCGCGCGCGGCGGCGGCTGACTGATCGTCTTGACTCCCCCAGGGGTTGGGAGGTCGGTATGGCTGACACCTTCGGCAGCGCCGCGGCGCTGCTCGCTCTGCGCTCCCCGGAGAACCCGGTGGTCTGTGTCCGCCCGCATCTGATCGAGGCGCGGGCCCGACGGACCGTCGCGGCGTTCCCGGGGGACGTTCTCTACGCGGTCAAGTGCAACGACACGCCGATCGTCCTCGAAGCCTTGTGGCGCGGCGGCGTGCGTCATTTCGACACCGCCTCGATCGGCGAGGTGCGATTGGTCCGGCGGCTCCTGCCGCAGGCGCGCTGCCACTTCATGCATCCGGTCAAGAGTGCGGAGGCGATCGCCGAGGCCTATCACCGCCACGGCGTGCGACGCTTCGTCTTCGACCACGAGGACGAGCTCGCCAAGATCGTGGCGGCGACCGACCGTGCCCGTGACCTCGAGTTGTTCCTGCGCCTGGCCGTGCCGGGTAAAGGCTCGCTCCTCTCGCTCACCGGCAAGTTCGGCGTCGAGCGCGAGGAGGGGGTACGGCTGCTGCGCCGCGCCCGCGGCATGGCGCGCGAGCTCGGTCTCACCTTCCACGTGGG
>DAIOUO010000101.1:6536-10197 GCA_036759485.1 Geminicoccaceae bacterium
GGGCGGGGTCGAGCATCTCGACGTCGGCGGCGGCTTCCCCGCACTCTACAAGGGCGACGAGCCGGAGTTCGAGGCGTTCGTCACGACGATCGTGGGCGCGGTCGTGGCGCACGGCCTGACGTGCCGGCTGCAGTGCGAGCCGGGCCGGCTGCTCGTGGCCGACGGCGCCTCGGTCTTGACCCGGGTCGAGCTGCGGCGCGGCCGCGCCCTCTACCTCAACGACGGCGTCTACGGGAACCTGGCCGAGCTCAAATGGATCGGCCCGCAGTTCCCGATCCGCCTCGTGCGCCCCTCGGGACCGGTGTTCGGCGAGACCGACGCCTTCGACCTCTACGGCCCGACCTGCGACAGCATCGACAGCATGCCGGGGCCGCACCGGATCGTGGCCGAGGTCGGCGAGGGCGACTGGCTCGAGGTCGGCATGATGGGGGCCTACTCGAACGCCTTGAAGACCGCCTTCAACGGATTCGAGAGCGAGGCCGTGGCGATCCTGCGCGATCGCGGCTGGTACCTCGAAGGCCCGCGCGGCGAGCCGGCCGCCCTCGCCGCCTGAGCGGGCCAGGGGTCGCGGCGCGGGCCGGGAGCGGGCGGCGGGCTAGGGGCGGACCGCGGCGCCGCCCGCCACGGCCTCGCGCTCGGCGAGCAGCCGCGCGATCGCCGGATAGTCGGGCTTGCCGGTCGCGAGGCGCGGCAGGCTCTCGAGGCGGACGATCTCGGCCGGCAGCAGGAGCTCGCTCGCGCCCACTTCCCGCGCGACGCGCAGGAGATCGGCGCGCGCGAGCCCTCGGGCGGTCGTGACGAGCACCAGCCGCTCGCCCTTCTTGGGATCGGCGAGGGCGAGGACGGCGTGGCTCTCTTCGGGTGCGGCGCGGAGCGCCAGCTCCTCGGCCGCGGCGAGGCTCACCATCTCGCCACCCACCTTCGCGAAGCGCTTGGCCCGACCGAGAACCGCGACATAACCCTCCGCGTCGACGGCGACGATGTCGCCCGTGTCGTACCAGCCGCCTTCGGGCGGCAGGAGCCCACCCGGACGGGCCGGGTCGAGATAGCCCTTCATGAGGTTGGGCCCGCGCACGAAGAGACGCCCGCCGCCCTCGATGCCGGCCACCGGCTCGAGCCGCCATTCGATCCCGGGCAGGAAGCGGCCGACCGTGCCCGGCCGGTTGTGGTGCGGGGTGTTGACGGCGAGCACGGGGCCGGTCTCGGTCGCCCCGTAGCCCTCGAGGACGCGGACCCCGAAACGGTCCTGCCAGAGCCGGCGGGTCTCCTCCTGGAGCTTCTCGGCACCCGCGAAGAGGTAGCGCAGCGAGCGGAAGTCCAGGGGATCGGCGACCCGGGCGTAGCCGCGCAAGAAGGTGTCGGTGCCGAAGAGGATGGTCGAATCGGTGCCGTAGACCAGCTCGCTGACCGTCCGGTAGTGCAAGGGCGAGGGGTAGAGAAAGAGCCGGACACCGGTGACGAGCGGCAGGAGGAAGCCGCCCACGAGGCCGAAGCCGTGGAACAGCGGCAGGGCCGCGAAGCAGCGGTCGTGCCGACCGAAGTCGAAGAGTGCTGCGACCTGGGCGGCATTGGCGAGGAGCGCCCGGTGCGGCAGGGCCACGGCTTTGGGCCTGCCCTCCGAACCCGAGGTGAAGAGGAGGACCGCGGTCTCCTCCTGCTCGACCGCGAAGCGGCGGTGGAAGCGATGCGGCCGCAGGGAGTCGAGAAAGGCTCGCGCTCGCGCGGCCGGACCGAGCTCGGCCCGCAGATCCTCGAGGAACAGGACCCGCGCCCGCTCGGCCACCGCGGCGAGCTCGCGCTCGAGCCGCGCCTGCTCGACGAAGCCGCGCGAGGCGAGGACGAGGCCGATCCGGCCGACCTCGAGGGCGGCTCGGAGATTGGCGGTGCCGGCGGCGTAGTTGAGCATGGCCGGCACCCGGCCGATCGCCACGAGGCCCATGAAGGCCGCGAGCGTCGCACAGGCATTGGGCAGGAAGAGGCCGACCGCCTCGCCGCGGACGCATTCCCGCTCGAGCCGTCGGCCGAGCAGGAGCGCCCCGAGCAGGAGCCGGTCGAGCGAGAGGCGGGTGCCGCGGACGTCGAGCGCGAAAGTCTCCCTTCCGCCGTGCCGGGCCCGGGCCTCGAGCAGTGCCTCGAACAGGCTCGAACCGTGGTCGCTCGTGCGGAACAGGGCGTCCACGAGGAGATCGTGGAGAACGGTCGCCGCTCGCTGGCGCCGGGCCCGCCCGCGCAGTTCCGAGGGCAGCTCGAGCCCGCGCGGCTCGAGCAGCGTGAGGCGCAACTTCGGGAAGAGACGGCGGCGGACCTGGCCCGCGCGCAGCCGCGAGAAGAGGCTGCGCTCGCCACCCGCGATGCGCGCCGGGACGATCGTCGCGGCCGCTCGGTCGGCGATCCAGGCCGGCCCGGCATAGATCTTCATGAGCCCGCCCGTGACCGTGATCCGGCCCTCCGGGAAGATCGCGAGGGGCGTCCCGCCGGCCACGAGATCGGCGAGCCTGCGGGCCTCGAGCGGGCGGGTCGGGTCGATCGGCACGAGCCGCAAGGGGGTGCGGAAGGGAGCGAGCCACCAGCGGGCCAGCCAATCGTGCCAGACCGCGAAAACCGGCCTCTCGGGAAGTGCGGCGAGGAGGAGCGGCCCGTCGAGGAACGAGACGTGGTTGGCGACCAGGATCCGCCGTGGTCCGGCGGCGGCGAACCGCTCGGCGCCTTCGACCTCGAGGCGGAAGAGGAGCCGGAAGAGGCCGCGGAGAATTCGCTGGATCGTGGGGCCGGGCAGGAACGGGAGGGCGAGGAGGAGCCCGCCCGGGAGCGCGAGGAGGAGGCCGAGTGCGGTCGCGGCGCGCGGCGCGCCCAGGCCCGCGAGCAGCGCCGCCGGAAGGAGGGCGGCGGCGAGCGCGATCGCGCCCGCGCGCGAGAGCCAGGCGCGCAGCGCCGCGCGGCGCTCGGCCCTCGTCTCGGCGAGCGGCGCCCGCCCCTCCCGCCGCGCTCGGTTCACGAGGACGCCCGGCGCAGCCGCTGCACGCCTTCGACGAAGCGCCGCAGCGTCTCGGAGATGACTCCGCGGGGGATCATCGCCTCGATCAGGCGGAAGCGGCCGCGCGCCCCGACCGCCGCCTCGAGGGCGGCCACGAGCTCGGCGCGGGTGGTCACGCGTACCCCTTCCCCACCGAGGGCGGCGGCCGCTTCGGCGAAGCGCCAGTCGTCGAGATCGTTGAAGCGGCTTTCTGGCTCGAAGACCCGAAGCATCTCCCAGCTCCGGTTGTTGAAGAGGATCACGATCGGGTCGATGCCGAGCCTGCGGCAATTGCCGAGCTCCCAGCCCGTCATCTGGAAAGCACCGTCACCCACCAGCACGAGCGTCCGCCGGCCGGTGACGAGCTGGGCGGCCATGCCGGCCGGCACGCCGTAGCCCATGCCGGCATAGTAGGCGGGGGCCGTGAGCGGCCCGTGGTCGAGCGACATGGCGGTGAAGAGGCAGTCGCCCACGTCGCAGGCGATCGGCATCACCCCGTGCCGGGCGAAGAGGTCGTTGAGCCCGCGGGCGAGATCGTCGGGCGCGATCGGCGCAGCGTCCGCTACGAGGCCGCGCGGCGGGGCGGGTCGCGGGGCGGCGACCGCCGCACCGAGCGGGCGGGCGCGCTCGAGCAGCGCATCCACGAGG
>DAIOUO010000102.1:0-10150 GCA_036759485.1 Geminicoccaceae bacterium
GGCCTCCTTCTCCTGCTCGCTGCTCTCGACGGGCTCGCCACCGCGGCCCAGGTGTTCATGGTCGCGGTGGGCCTCACCCTCGTCTTCGGTGTGCTCAAGATCCTGAACGTCGCCCACGGCAGCCTGTTCGCGATCGGCGCCTATCTGGCATCCACCCTCGTCGGCCTCCTGGGCGTTCCCTGGCTCTCGCTCCTGGCCCTGGTCGCGGCCGCCCTCGCCGTGGGCGTGGTGCTCGGGCCCCTGATCGAGCGCGGACTTCTCGCCCGCATCTACGACAAAGAGCACGTCCTCCAGCTCCTCGTCACCTTCGCCCTCTTCATGATCCTCGAGGACGTGCAGAAGCTCGTTTGGGGCGTGCAGCCGCTCTTCGAAGACGCACCGGTGCGGTTTCTCGGCCGGATCGAGGTCGGCGGTATCTTCTACACGAGCTACCAGCTCCTCCTCTTGCCGGGTGTGGCACTCGCCTCGCTCCTGGCCCTCGTCTGGTTCCTGCGCCGCACGCTTCTGGGTCGGACGATCGTCGCGGTCACCCACGACCGCGAGGTGGCCGAGGCGATCGGCATCGACAGCCGCCGCGTCTACCTGCTCACCTTCACGATCGGTGCCGCGCTCGCCGCCATGGGTGGTGCGCTCGCTGCACCCACGACGAGCCTCGTCCCCGGCATCGGCGTGCAGATGATCGTGCTCTCCTTCGCCGTGATCGCCACCGCCGGCCTCGGCCGGATCGAAGGTGCCGCCGTCACCGCCCTCTTGATCGGCCTCGGCCGCTCCTTCGCCGTCTATTTCGCACCCGAACTCGAGGTCGTGATCCCCTATCTCTTGATGGTCGCGGTGCTACTGGTCCGGCCGGCCGGGCTGTTCGGCAGCACCGAAGTGCGGCGGGTCTGATGCGCCGCTACCTGCCGGTCGCAGCCGCGGTCGCCCTCCTCCTGCTCCTGGCCGTCCTGCAGCCCTGGTTGCGTTTCGTCCTCACGATCGCGCTTTCGACCGGCCTCGCCGTGCTCGGCATCGTCATGCTCTTGCGCGCCGGCCAAGTGAGCTTCGGCCACGCCCTCTACGTCGCGGCCGGCGCCTACGCCGTCGCCTTCGCTCGCCCGCACCTCGGCGAGGGGCTCCTCCTCCTGCTCCTCGCGACCCTGGTCGGCACCCTCCTCGGCCTCCTCGTCGGCCTCTTCGTCGCCCGCTACCGGGACATCTTCTTCGGCATGCTCAACCTCGCCTTCTCGATGGTCGCCTGGTCGCTGCTCGAGAAACTCTACGGCTTGACCCGAGGCACGGACGGGATCCGGGTCGCCCGGCCGATGCTCCTCGGCTTCGCCCTCGAGGGTGCCGCCTGGGAGTGGGCGCTCCTCCTCGCCGCCCTCGCCGCCGCCCTTCTCGCCGGGGCGCTCGTCGCGCGCTACCTGGCCTCGCCCGCCGGCTCGGCGCTCGGCGCGATCAAGACCCGCGAGACCCGGCTCGAGTTCGCCGGCGTCTCGGCCCGCCGCGTGCTCCTCCAGGCCTATGTCGTCTCGGCCGGCCTCGCCGGGCTGGGTGGCGCTTTCGTCGCCCTCGCCACCCTCCACGTCACCCCGCTCCTCGCCTATTGGACGCACTCGGGCGAGCTCGTCTTCGTGGCCATCCTGGGTGGTACCGGCAACGTGCTCGGCCCCTTTCTCGGTGCCGTCGTCTTCGAGCTCGTGCGGGTGCACGCGGCCGCTTCCTTCCCCGATGCCTGGCAGATGATCCTGGGCCTCGTGCTCCTCGCCATCATCCTGACCGCCGCCCGCGGGCTCGTGGGCCTGCTCGACGACCTCGCGGCCCGGCTGGGCCGGCGCGGATGAGCGGCCCGCTCCTCGAGGCCCGCGGTCTCACCCTCGCCTTCGGCGGGGTGCGGGCGGCCGACGGCATCGACCTCGAGGTCGCGCACGGCGAGATCCTCGCGATCATCGGCCCGAACGGTGCCGGCAAGACCACCTTCATCAACATGGTGAGCGGCTATCTCCGCCCGCGGGCGGGCTCGATCCGCTTCGAGGGCCGCGAGATCACGGGACTGCCGCCGCGCCGGATCGTCCGACTCGGCATCGCCCGTAGCTTCCAGATCCCGCAGCTCTTCGCCGAGCACCGGGTGATCGAGAACGTCGCCCTGCACCTCGCCGCCCGCGACGGCTTCTGGGCCCCGTTCCGGCCGCTGCTTTCGCCCGCGCGTCGGGCCGAGGCGCTCGCCATCCTCGACGATCTCGAGCTCGCCCGGCTCGCCGAGGCCCGCGCCGACACGCTCGACGAGGGGGCGAGGAAGCTCGTCGACATCGCGATGGCGCTCGCCCTCCGTCCGCGTCTCCTCCTCATGGACGAGCCGACCTCGGGAGTGGCCGCCGCCGAGAAGCACGCCATCATGGACCGGCTCGTGGCCGCGCTTCGCCGTACCTCCGTCACCGCCGTCTTCGTCGAGCACGACATGGAGGTGGTGGCCCGCCACGCCGACCGGGTCGCGGTCTGGAGCCAGGGCCGGATCCTGGCCGAAGGCCCGCCCGAGGCCGTGCTCGCCGATCCTTCCGTGCGGCGGGAGGTGATCGGGGTGGAGGGAACGGCGTGCTGAGGCTCGAGCGGGTCGAGGTGGCGATCGCCGGCGCCCGCGTCCTGCGCGGCGTCGAGCTCGCCGTGCCGGAGGGCGGTCGGGTGGCGCTGGTCGGCCGCAACGGTGCCGGCAAGACCACGACCTTCCGGGCGATCATGGGCCTCTTGCCGCTGGTCGCCGGGTCCGTCCGCTTCGACGGTACGGAGCTCGCGGGCCTGCCGGCCCACCGGCGGACCTCCCTCGGCATCGGCTATGCGCCCGAGGACCGCCGCCTCTTCCCGACCTTCACGGTCGAGGAGAACGTCCGGCTGCCGGCCGAGGTGCTGGGCCTCCCCGCTGCCGAGATCCGCGCCCGCCTCGAGCGGGTGTGGGAGCTGTTGCCCGAACTCGCCGAGCTGCGCGACCGGCGCGCCGGAGCGCTCTCGGGCGGGCAGGGCAAGATGGCCGCCCTCGCCCGGGCGCTGGTGACCGGCACCCGGCTCCTCCTCCTGGACGAGCCCTTCCAGGGCCTCGCGCCGGCGCTCGCCCGCCGCTACGGCGAGATCCTGGCCCGGCTGGTCGAGCGCGAACGGGGCCTCGCCCTCCTCGTGAGCGAGAGCAATCCCGAGCTCCTGGCGCCCTTCGTCGATCGCATGGCCACGATCGAGCGCGGCGAGATCCTCTCGGCCGCCGGCTGAGGGTGCCGTCCGCCCACCCGCTTCCTTTCCTTCCGCGTCCCGTGCGCCCGCTGCCGGCTCGCCCGACCCGAGAAAGGCCAGGAGTTCGACGAGGCGACGCGGCCGGAGCCGAGCCCGCTCGACGGCGATTTCCCGACCATGGTCGCCCGCGAGGTCGTCGAGGTCCGAGCCCGGTTCGGACCGGACGGCCGGCGGGCGCGGCCGTCCGGCCCGGCCTCACACGACCTCGACCCGAAGCGTCCCCACGCCTTCGATCACCGCCTCCATCACCTGGCCGCGCTCGACCGGACCGACGCCCGCGGGGGTGCCGGTCAGGATCACGTCGCCCGCCGCCAGGGTGAAGTACTGCGACAACACCGCCACGATCTCCGGCACCTTCCAGATCATCTGCGCGAGATCGCCGGCTTGGCGGAGCTCGCCGTCGACCGCGAGCGTGATGGCGCCGCGCGCGGGATGACCGATCGTGCTCGCCGGGACGAGCTCGCCGACCGGTGCGGAGCGGGCGAAGGCCTTGGCGATCTCCCAGGGCCTCTGCAGCTTCTTGGCCTCGTCCTGGAGATCGCGGCGGGTCATGTCGATCGCCACCGCATAACCCCAGACGCACTCGAGTGCCCGCTCGACCGGGATGTCCTCGCCGCCCGTGGCGAGGGCCACGGCGAGCTCGACCTCGTGGTGCACGTTCCTGGACCGCCGCGGATAGGGAAAGCGGCCGGAAGCGTCGAGATCGTCCGGGTTCTTCTGGAAGAAGAAGGGCGGCTCGCGATTCGGATCGCCGCCCATCTCGACGGCGTGCGCAGCGTAGTTGCGGCCGATGCAGTAGACCCGGCGGACCGGGAACAGGCCGCCGCCGCGCACCGGCAGGGACGGTGTGGGCGGCGGGTCGATCACGTAGCGCATGGGTCGATCCTCTCCGGTCGCTCGGGGGTCAATGGCGGGCGGCGGCGAAATAGTCGACCCGGCGCTCGAGCCAGGCGAGGCCTTCCGCCACCAGCACGGCGAAAGCGAACAGGGTGAGCAGCAGTGCCCAGAAGTGCTCCATCAGGAAGTGCGAGGAGTAGATCTCGAAGAGCTGGCCGAAGCCCACGACGGAGACGAGGAGCTGGCCGATCACCACGCCCTTCACGCCACGGATCACGCCCATCCGGATCCCGGTCAGGATCTCGGGAAGTGCGGCCGGCAGATGGATCCGCCAGAAGGTCCGCCAGGGACCGCAGCCGTAGCAGGCCGCCATCTCGAGGAGCGAGGGCGGGATGCCGCGCACCCCCGCGCGCGTGTCGAGCACGACGATCCAGAGCGCGAACAGGACGACCGTCAGCACGATCGTCGTCTGCCCCACCCCGAACAGGAGCATGATCACGGGAACGAGCGCCGAAAGGGGCGCGCTCACGAAGAGATCGACCCAGGGGGCGAGAAGCTCGTCGGCGATCCGCGAGCGGCCCATGAGCACGCCCAGAGGAACGCCCAGAAGGATCGCGATCGCATTGCCCAGAAGGAAGGCCTCGCCCGTGATCGCGAGCGCCTCGAGGAAGGCGGCGGTCGGCGCGATCTCGACGAGGCGCGCGAGGATCGCGCTGATCGGCGGCAGGAGGAGGGTGAGCTCGGCTCGGCCCGCGAGCTCCCAGGCGGCGAGCCAGATGAGGAGCGAACCGCTCGCCGGCACCGTCAGACCCGGGCTGCGCACGCCCTCACTCCACCCAGCCCTTGAGGCCGCGCCAGATGGTCTCGACCGTGTCGAGATAGACCGGGTCGCGCCGGATCCGCTCGGGATCGCCGCCGCGGCGGATCCGCGGCTCGACGATCCCGGCGAGCCGGCCCGGCCGCGGCGAGAGCAAGACGATCCGGTCGGCCAGGTACACCGCCTCCTCGATGCTGTGGGTGACGAAGAGGAAGGTCTTGTTCTGCCGGGCCACGAGCTCGAGGAGATCCTCCTGGAACTTCCGCCGGGTCTGCTCGTCCACCGCCGAGAAGGGCTCGTCCATCAACAACACCGGGGCGTCCACGGCGAGCGCGCGGGCGAGCCCGACGCGCTGCCGCATGCCGCCAGAGAGCTGGTGCGGGTAGCTCTGCTCGAAGCCCGTGAGCCCGACCTCGGCGATCCAGTGGCGCGCCCGCTCCTCCCGCTCGGCCCGCGCCACCCCCCGCATCTCGAGGCCGAAGGCCACGTTCTTGAGCACCGTGGCCCAGGGCAGGAGCGCGAAGTCCTGGAAGACGAAGGCCCGCTCGGGACCGGGCCCGGTCACCGGCCGGCCGGCCACCCGCACCTCGCCTTCGCTCGGCCGCACGAGCCCGGCCACGATCTTGAGGAGCGTGGTCTTGCCGCAGCCCGACGGGCCCAACAGCGCGGTGAGCTTGCCCTCGGCGAAGTCGAGGTCGATGCCGGCGAGCGCCCGCACCGTGCCGTAGAGTTTGCCGATCCCGCGCAGCTCGACGATCGGCGGCCGGATCGGCGTCTCGACCGGGCGCAGGGCAGCGGCGCTCATCGGCCTGCCCGCTCGGGGCGGAAGAGCCGCACCTCGACCCGCTCGAGCAGACCGATGGTCAGCACCGAGGCGAGCACGATGGCGGCGATCGCGGCGTACATCCGGGGATAGTCGGCGATCGACTGGTGGTAGGTCACGAGATCCCCGATTCCGGTGGGTGTGATGAGGAGCTCGGCGAGTACCGCACCGATGAAGCCCGCGGCCACCCCGAGCCTGAGCCCTGCGAAGATCACCGGGCTCGCCGCCGGGAGCAGGATCCGCAGCACGATCCCCGTGCGCGAGGCGAGGAACACCTGCCCCATCTCGACGAGCGATCGCGGCGTGTGACGGATCGCCCGATAGGCGTTCAAGACGATCACCGGCAGCGCCATGACGCAGACCACGAGGGTCTTGGAGACGAGCCCGATCCCGTAGGCGAAGGTGAAGAGAGGCACGAGCGCCGCGAGCGGGGCCGCCTGCAGGACGACGAGGACAGGCACGCCGAGCCATTCCGCGGTCCGCGAGAGCCCCATCGCCACGCCGAGCCCCACCCCCAGAACCGTCGACAGGAGAAGGCCGAGGGCGAGCGGCTCGAGCGTGACGAGAAAGGCGCGCGGCAGCGAGCCGTCCGCGAGCATGGCGAGCCCCGCGAGCGCCGTCTCGGAGAAGGCCGGCAGGGCCGGGTTGACCCCGCCCCGGCCGGCGAGCTCCCAGAGACCCAGCACGGTCGCGACCGAGAGAAAGCGGAGCGCGCCGCGGCCGAGCGGCCGAGCCGCTCCGCCCTCCCCCGTAGCGGCGGCCCCGAGGGCCGCGCCGGGCACCGCCGCGCGCATCCGCCCCCCTCGGCTCAAGCGCCGAGCTTCTTGCGGGCCGCCTCGAGCGGCCCGAGCTCCCAATAGTCCTCGACCTTGAGCACGCCGGCCGGCCCCTGCATCTGCCCGGCCTCGGTGTAGAACTCGAAGTCGGCCCGGGCGGCCTCGGCCCCGCCGCCGTCGGCCGAGAACATACCGGCTGCCACCCCTTCGCGGTAGAACTTGGTCACCCCCGCGAGGATCTCCTTGGGCCGATCGGCGAGCAGCCCGCGGCGCGCCCGCTCGGCCTCGACCCACTCGGGATCCTTCACCATCTGCCGCCAGGTCTCGAGCATCGCTTCGACGATGGTGTCGACCGTCGGCCGGTTGGCGCGGATCCACTCCAGATTGCCGAACAGGGTCTCGTCGGAGGCCGGCCGGTCCACACCCGGCAACACGTGGAAGCGGTCGCCCGCCTTCTCCATGATCAGGTTCTTGTTGGCGAGGTCGAGGATGGTAGCGCGGATCTGGCCGTTGAGCAGCGCCACCACCCGGTTCTCCGAGCCCGGCACGTAGGAGCGCTGGCCGAAGGCGATGCCCTCGCGCTTGGCGATGATGTTGCCGATCGCCTCGGTGCCGGTGCCGCGGGCGTGGAAGGCGAAGGGCTGGCCGTCCAGGTCCTTCCAGCTCTTGTAGGCCTTGTCGACCACCGGGAAGAAGACCAGCCGGTTGACCTGGAAGAGAATCCGGAGCGGCACCCTGGTCTTCTGGATCACCGCATAGGGTGTGCCGATGCCGAGATCGGCCTGACCGCCGATCACCGCCTGGATCGCGAGATCCTCCTTGGAAAAGGAGGTCATTTCGTAGTCGACGCCGCGCTCCTTGGCGCGTTCCATGGCGATCAGCACGCAGAGCGTTTCGGTCGAGACCACGTCGCCGAGGGCGACGCGCACCTTGGCCGCCGCACGAGCGCGGCGGCCGACCAGCAGCGGGACCGCGGCGGCACCGGCCAAGAGAAGATCGCGACGGGTCGAAGCTGCGCGCATGGGGCTGCCTCCCTGCTCGGGGTCCGCCCTCGGGGCGGCCCGGCCGTCGAGCCTTTCGCGTGAACCATTGCCGGATTGGTCCACGATGTCAACCACCGGAGCGGCGCCCTTGCGGCCCCTCGCGCGGGCCGGTACCCTGCGGCCGGTCGCTACCAATGCCGGACCGGTCCATGACCAGCGCCGAGACCCAGAGCGCCCTCACCCAGCTCCGTGCCTGGCTCGCCAACCGCCGCGACCGCGCCGAGGCCCGCCTGCCGCCCGAGCGCGAGCTCGCCGCCACCCTGGGCGTGAGCCGCGGTACGCTGCGCAAGGCCCTGGCCGAGCTCGAGGCCGAGGGCCTCGTCTGGCGCCACGTCGGGCGCGGCACCTTCGTGGGCGACCGCCCCGTCGAGCCGCGGCTCGACCTCTCCGAGGTCATGCGACGGACCAATCCCGCCGCCGTGATGGAGGCGCGGCTCCTGCTCGAACCCGAGCTCGCCCGGCTCGCCGCTCTGCACGCCACCGGCGCCGACATCGAGGAGCTCGCTCTCTGCCTGCGCCAGAGCCGGGCCGCACCCGACTGGCGGAGCTACGAGTACTGGGACAACCGATTGCACCGAGTGGTCGCCCAGGCGACCGGCAACGGTGTGCTCCTCGCCCTCCTCGACAGCCTCAACACGATCCGCCGGGCGATCACCTGGGGCCGGCTGCGGCGCGGGCCGCAGCGCCCGGCTGCCGACCATCACAGCTTCGCCGAGCACGAGGCGATCGTCGCGGCGATCGGAGAGCGCGACCCGGAGGCCGCCGCCTCGGCCATGCGCCGCCATCTCCTGAGCGTAAGGCGCAACCTCCTCGAGCGGCCCGTGGGTCTCGCCGAGCCCTCCCCGGCCGAGCCGCCCGGTCGCACGACGCCGCAGCCGGCGGGCGAGCTCCTGGCCGGTGGCTAGCGGGCCCCTCGCGCCGCCCGGTTGACGGCGGCGGGGTGCGGGTGTTCGAAGATCGTGGGTACGGGCCGGACGGTCGGCCGCCGGGCCGGCGTACAGCGTACGGGGAGGAGAGCGTCGTGAGCGGCAGCGAGGGCTGGTCGATCCCGCCGATCCTGCAGCCGCGGCCCGAGGCCTGCGCCTTCGATCTCGAGGCGGCGCTCGGTTCGGTCCTGAGGCTGCGCGCCGAGGTCCCGCCCGACGCCTTCACAGCCTCGATCCTCGGAACCGAACGCGAAGGGAGTGCCGTGCTCCTCGAGGGCGGCCGGCACGCGCTCACGATCGGCTATCTGATCACCGAGGCCGAGCGGGTCTGGCTCGCGACCGCCGGAGGCGCGGTCGTCGAGGCCCACCCGCTCGGCTACGATTTCGCCACGGGCTTCGGCCTCCTCCTCCTGCTCGGCCGGCTCCCCGCCCGGGGGCTGCCGATCGGCAGCGCCGAGCGGCTGCGGCCGGCCGATCCCGTGATCCTCGCCGCCTGTGGTGGCCGCGCCGCCGCCGTCCAGGCCCGGCTGATCGGCAAGCGCGAGTTCGCGGGCTATTGGGAGTATCTCCTCGAGGAGGCGCTCTTCACCGCCCCCGCCCATCCGCACTGGGGTGGTGCGGCCTGCATCGGACCCGACGGCCGCCTGGTCGGCATCGGCTCGCTCCTGATCGAGACCGAGGCCGGGCGCGAGGAGACCGCCGCCGCCAACATGGTCGTCCCGATCGACCTCTTCGTGCCGATCCGCGAAGAGCTCGCCCGCCAGGGCCGGGTCGCACGGCCGCCCCGGCCCTGGCTCGGCCTCTACGTGGTCGAGGCCGGCGACCGGCTGGTGGTGAGCGGCGTCGCGCCCCGTGGCCCGGCCGAGAAGGCCGGCATCCGGCGCGGCGATCTGATCGTCGCGGTGGCGGGTCGCGCCGTGGTCGATCTCGCCGACCTCTGGCGCAAGGTCTGGGCGCTCGGCGAGGCCGGGGTCGTGGTCCCGCTCCTCACCGTGCGCGACGGCCAGCGGTTCGACCGCACGCTCCGCTCGATCGATCGGGCGAGCCTGATGCGCCGCCCCTCCCTGCACTGAGCGCGCCGCTCAGAGCCGCAACCGGTCCTGCACCGCCTTGAACGCCACGGCGAGGGCGATCGCCGGCCGCCGTAGACCGTGCAGCGGGATCGGCCGCAGCCGCGCGAGCGGGAAGTCGAGCTCCGCATCCGGCACGCCCGAGGCCTTGTCGGCCAACACCCGGCCCATCGCCGTGGCCATCGCGACGCCTCGTCCGTTGTAGCCGGCGGCCGCCACGAGGCCGGGCTCCGGCTCGACCAGGAAGGGCAGATGGTTCTCGGTCAGGGCGACGAGCCCGCCCCAGGCTCGTTCCCAGACGAGATCGTCCGGCAGCTGCGGGAACATCCGAAGCGCGAGGCGCCGCAGGCGCGCCTGCGCCGCCCGCACCCCCCGCGCGCCATGGGCGCCGCGGCCACCGACGAGGAGCCGGCCCTCGGGGTCGAGCCGGAAATAGACCAAGAGCCGGCGGGTGTCGGAAGCGGCCTCGCCGCCCGGCAGGATCGAGCGGCGGACATTGTCCGAGAGCGGCGCGCTCGCGACCTGCACCGAGACCACGGGCACGAGCGCCCGGGCGAGCCCGGGCACGAGCCCGTCGCTGTAACCGTTGGTGCAGACCAGCAC
>DAIOUO010000103.1:0-10143 GCA_036759485.1 Geminicoccaceae bacterium
CCCGCCCGGGCCACCCGGGCGGGCGGGCGTCGCCGCTCAGCTCTCGATCGCTTCCTCGAAGGTCCGCATGCCGGGCCGGCGCGCCTGGACGAGCACCGCCATGTTGCCGGGCTTGTGCTGGTTCTTCCACATCTTCATGTGCGCCCGCGGGATGTCGGTCCAGGCGAAGACCTCGCTCATGCAGGGATCGACCTGGCGGTTGATGACGAAGCGGTTGGCCGCCATGGCCTGCTTGAGGTTGGCGAAGTGGCTGCCCTGCATCCGCTTCTGCCGCATCCAGAGATATCGGGCGTCGAGGGTCAGTTTGTAGCCCGTGGTGCCGGCGCAGATCACGACCATACCGCCGCGCTTCACGACGAAGGCCGAGACCGGGAAGGTGGCGGCCCCGGGATGCTCGAAGACGATGTCGACGTCGTTGCCCTTGCCGGTGACGTCCCAGATCGCCTTGCCGAACTTGCGGACCTCGGCGAGCCAGCGGCCATAGGCCTCCTTGTCCATCGGATCGGGCATCTCGCCCCAGCAGTTGAAGTCCTTGCGGTTGATGACCGCCTTGGCACCGAGCGAAAGGACGAAGTCGCGCTTGTCCTCGTCCGAGATCACGCCGATGGCGTTCGCCCCGGAAGCGGCGATGATCTGGGTCGCCATCGAGCCGAGCCCGCCCGCGGCCCCCCACACCAGGACATTGTCGCCCGGCTTCAAGGTGTGCGGCGGATGACCGAACAACATGCGGTAGGCGGTGGCCAGAGTGAGCGTGTAGCAGCCCGCCTCCTCCCAGGTGAGGTGCTTGGGCCGCGGCATCAGCTGGCGCGACTGGACCCGGCAGAACTGGGCGAAGCTGCCGTCCGGCGTCTCGTAGCCCCAGATCCGCTGGGATGGCGAGAACATCGGATCGCCGCCGTTGCACTCCTCGTCGTCGCCGTCGTCCTGGTTGCAGTGGACCACGACCTCGTCGCCCACCTTCCACCGCTTCACCTTCGAGCCGACCGCCCAGACGATGCCGGAAGCATCCGAGCCCGCGATGTGGAAGGGCTGCTTGTGGACGTCCAGAGGCGAGATCGGGACGCCCAACGCGGCCCATACGCCGTTGTAGTTGACCCCACCGGCCATCACCATGACGAGGCACTCGTCCTCGCCGATCTCGTGGGTCGGCACGATCTCCTGTTGCATGGCGGTGATCGGTTCGCCGTGCCGCTCCTTGCGGATCACCCAGGCCCACATGTTGCGCGGCACGTGGCCGAGCGGCGGGATCTCGCCCACTTCATAGAGATCCTTGGTGGTGATCCGGTTGACCATCGGCGCCGCCTCGCGGTGGATCGGGATCACCTGGGCACCGCCCGCGGCGGCACCGCCGGACGGGGCGGCGGCCGCAGCAGCCGTGGACGGCGGGGCGCCGGTCGCCGGTGTCGCGCCGCCGTTGGTCCCGGTCGCCGCGACCGCTTCCTCGAAGAAGTCGGAGGGCTCGAGCGGGATCCCCTCGCGGCGCGCGATGGCCAGCAGCTCCTCCTGGCGGCGGGCGGGGATCGCGCCGCGCCGGACCCAGCCCGAGATCGCCGTCTGCCAGATGCCGAGGAGTTCGGCCACCCGCTGCTGCGAGCCGAACTTGGCGATGATCCGCTCGACGTTCTGCCTGCTCATGGTGATCCCCTGCTGGTCGATACCGACAGGGTGACACGGGAGATGATGACGGTCAACGACGAATCGTGTTTGACGCGGCGCAGCAGGAGTGTTAGGGGCTCCTGTGGTGCCGGCCCGATGGCGTCGGGCGGTCGCGGGGTCGAGGGGAAAGGGCCATGGCGAACCAGGCGAGCGAGCCGCACGGGCGTGCCAAGGAGCGGCCCTGGCTGTTCCGCACCTATGCCGGGCACAGCTCGGCCGCCGCCTCCAACGCTTTGTTCCGGCAGAACCTCGCAAAGGGGCAGACGGGCCTCTCGGTGGCCTTCGACCTGCCCACCCAGACGGGTTACGACGCCGACCATCCGCTCGCCAAGGGCGAGGTCGGCAAGGTCGGGGTGCCGATCGGCTCGATCGCCGACATGGAGGTGTTGTTCGAGGGCATTCCTCTCGAAAAGATGAACACCTCGATGACCATCAACGCGACCGCAGCATGGCTGTTGGCGCTCTATGTCGCGGTCGCCGAGCGGCAGGGGGCCGAGCGGAGCAAGCTCGCCGGCACCACCCAGAACGACATCGTCAAGGAATATCTCGCCCGCGGCACCTACATCTTTCCGCCCGGTCCGTCGCTCAAGCTGACGACCGACGTGATCACCTTCACCGCGCGCGAGATGCCGCGTTGGAATCCGATCAACGTCTGCTCCTATCACCTGCAGGAGGCCGGGGCGACACCGGTCCAGGAGATCGCCTACGCGCTCGCGACCGCGATCTCCGTGTTGGACGCGGTCAAGGCCTCGGGTCAGGTGCGGCCCGAGGAGCTGCCCGAGGTGGTGGGTCGCATCTCCTTTTTCGTCAACGCCGGCATCCGGTTCGTGACCGAGCTCTGCAAGATGCGGGCCTTCTCCCGCCTCTGGGACCGCATCACCCACGAGCGCTACGGCGTCGAAGATCCGAAGCTTCGCCTCTTCCGTTACGGCGTACAGGTCAACTCGCTCGGGCTCACCGAGCAGCAGCCCGAAAACAACGTCTACCGGATCCTTCTCGAAGCGCTCGGTGTCACCCTTTCCAAGCGGGCGCGCTGCCGGGCGTTGCAGCTGCCGGCCTGGAACGAGGCACTCGGTCTGCCGCGGCCCTGGGACCAGCAATGGTCGCTGCGTCTCCAACAGATTCTGGCATACGAGACGGATCTGTTGGAGTTCGACGACCTCTTCGACGGCTCGCCGGTGATCGAAGCCAAGGTCCGCGAGCTCGAGGAGGCGGCGCTCGTGGAGCTCGGCCGAGTGGAATCGATGGGAGGTGCGATGGCCGCGGTCGAGAGCGGCTACATGAAGGCGCGGCTGGTGGAGTGTAACACGAAACGTGTGGCGGCGATCGCCGCGGGCGAGCTGCCGGTCGTGGGCGTCAACTGTTTCGCCGAGACCGAGCCCTCGCCCTTGACCGCCGGCGAAGGCGGTTTCCTGGCGGTCGATCCGCGCGCCGAGGCCGAGCAGATCGCTCGCCTCGAGGCGCACCGGGCGCGCCGCGATCGGAAGGCGGTGGTGGCCGCTCTCGCCGCGCTTCGGGCGGCGGCGTGCGAAGGCCGCAACATCGTTCCGCCCTCGATCGACTGCGCTCGCGCCGGGGTGACGACCGGGGAGTGGGCGGGCGTGTTGCGGGAGGTGTTCGGCGAGTATCGCGCCCCCACCGGTGTCGGTGCGGTCGCGGCCGTGGGCGGCGATCTGTTGGCGCCGGTCCGGGCCCGGGTGGAGGAGGCGAGCCGCCGGCTCGGCCGCCGGCTCAAGATCCTGGTCGGCAAGCCGGGACTCGACGGCCATTCGAACGGTGCCGAGCAGATCGCCGTGGCGGCGCGCGATTGCGGCATGGAGGTGGTCTACGACGGCATTCGGCTGACCCCGGCGCGGATCGCCGCGACCGCCCTCGAGGAGAGCGTGCATCTCGTGGGCCTGTCGATCCTCTCGGGCTCGCACGAGCCGCTCGTGCGCGAGGTGCTCGAGCGGATGCGCCGGCTCGGGATCGGCGACGTGCCGGTGGTGGTGGGAGGGATCGTGCCGCCCGAGGACGCGAAGCGACTGCTCGCGGCCGGCGTGGCGCGGGTCTACACGCCCAAGGACTACCGGGTCGACCGGATCATGGCCGACATCGTCGAGGTGGCGCTCGCCGCGCACCGGAAGGCGGCGTGAGGCCGGACGCCCGCTCGCTCCGAGCGACCCGCTCCGGGCCGGGCTATCGGCCTCGGATCCGACGAGCGGGCACGGGCATCGTGCGCCGGAGGCATCCGCGGACGATCGTTGTCGGCGCGGAACCTCCGCTCCAGGATGCGGGCGAGCGTGGGAGGAGCGGGGTCGAGGATGAGCGAAATCCGGGTGGCGACGTTCGACGGGCCGGGGACGCGGCCGGTGATCCGCACCGTGCCCAGGCCGGCGGTGCCGAAGAAGGCGGCTCTGATCCGGATCGGCTGCTGCGGGGTCTGCGGCACCGATCTGCACATCCTGAAGGGCCACTGGCCGAAGCCTCTGCCCTGGCCCTTCACGCTCGGCCACGAACTCGCGGGCGTGATCGTCGAGAAGGGGCCGGAGCTGGAGACCGACTGGACCGGCCAGAAGCTCGAGGTCGGCTCCAAGGTCATGCTGCCGCCCCTGATGCCCTGCGGCCAGTGCGACTGGTGCCGGCGCTATCCCGAGCAGGCCAACAAGTGCCTGACCCCGGTCTATTACGGGCGCTATCTGGGCTTCGACAAGCCGCCGCACTTGTGGGGCGGCTGGGCCGAGATGGTCTATGTCGACCTCGACATGTTGCCGGGTACCAAGATCTACAAGCTGCCCGACGACATGCCGCTCCTCTTGGGCTCGCTCTCCGAGCCCTTGACCTCCTGCATCCGCGGCTTCGAGCGGGCCAAGAAGGCGGGCGGCTTCCCCTGGGGGGCAACGGTCGTGATCCAGGGCACGGGACCGATCGGCATCCTCGCGATCGCCGCGGCCTACGAGATGGGCGCCGGCCGGGTGATCGCGGTCGGCGCGCCCGAGACGCCGCGGCTCGAGCTCGCCCGCGCCTTCGGGGCGGTCGCCACCGTGAACATCGAGGAGGTGCGCACGCCCGAGGAGCGCATCCGCCGGGTGCGCGAGCTCGCGGGCGGATACGGGGCGGATCTCGTCATGGACTGCTCGGGCCATCCCACGGCCGGGCCCGAGGGGCTCGAGTTCCTCCGGGACGGCGGCACTTATGTCGAGATGGGCCAGTTCACCGACGCCGGCTCGATCCTCACGAACTGGCACCGCATCTGCACCAAGGACGTGACGATCCTGGGCTCCTGGGCGTTCACCGCCAACGACATTCCGCTCGGCATCAAGATGCTCGACCGGGCCCGCGACCGTTATCCCTGGCGGGCGATGCAGACGCTTTTCCCGTTCGACGAGGCGGGCGTGCAGGCGGCGATCGACGCCGCCAACCAGATGCGGGCGGTCAAGGCCACGATCGTGCCGGACGAGAAGCTGCTCGCCGCCTGAGCCGCGACACCCGCGGCCCTCGGGCGGATCTCACAGCCGCGGGATCCGCCCGGGTGGTGCGTGGCCGGTCAGCAGCGTCACGAGGTGGGCGAGGGCCAGGATCACGAGGATCAGCCCCACGCCCAACAGGAAGGTCGAGGGGAAGAGCGAAACCTCGCCGAGCTCGCGCGGTCGGCGCTGGTGCCACAGGCAGAAGGCCGACAGCCCGAGGCCGGCCAGCAGCAGTGCGAGCGTCCAGGGCAGGGTCAAGGGGCGGCCTCCCGGTCCGTGCGGCTCGCGCGCATATAGGATGCCCGGGACGCGATCGGAGGGAGGGAGCCGATGCCGACCATGCGCGCGATGCTCCTGGATGAGCCCGGCCGGCCCCTGCGCCGCGCCGAGTTGCCCGTGCCGACGCCCGGCCCGGGCGAGGTGCTCGTGAAAGTGCTCGCCTGCGGGGTGTGCCGGACCGACCTGCACCTGGTCGACGGCGAGCTGCCGGATCCGAAACTGCCGGTCGTGCCGGGGCACGAGATCGTGGGCGAGGTGGCGGCACTCGGCCCGGCCGTGGAGGACCTCGCGCTCGGCCAGCGGGTGGGCGTGCCCTGGCTCGCTCGGACCTGCGGGGTGTGTCGCTTCTGCCGCGCCGATCGCGAGAATCTGTGCGACCGCCCGCTCTTCACGGGCTACACTCGGAACGGCGGCTACGCCGAGTTCACGCTGGCCGATGCTCGCTACTGCTTCCCGCTGCCGGCGGGCGATCCGGTCGCCCAGGCGCCGTTGCTCTGCGCCGGCCTCATCGGCTGGCGCTGCTATCGCACGGCCGGCGAGGGAAAGCGGCTCGGCATCTTCGGTTTCGGCGCGGCGGGCCACATCCTGGCCCAGATCGCTAGGGCCGAGGGGCGCGAGGTCTACGCCTTCACCCGGCCCGGCGACGTGGCTGCCCGGGATTTCGCGCGACGGCTGGGAGCCGTCTGGGCCGGCGGCTCGGACGAGGCACCACCCCTGCCGCTCGATGCCGCGATCGTCTTCGCGCCGGTCGGCGCGCTCGTACCGGCGGCGCTGCGGGCGGTGGACAAGGGCGGGGTCGTGGTGCTGGGCGGCATCCACATGAGCGACATCCCGGGCTTTCCCTATCGTATCCTGTGGGAAGAGCGGGTGGTTCGCTCGGTCGCCAACCTCACGCGCGCCGACGGGCTCGGCCTGTTCGCGAAGCTCGCGCACACGCCGGTCGAAACCGAGACGGTCGGTTACCCTCTCGAAGCCGCGAACGAGGCCCTGGCGGCCTTGCGCGAAGGCCGGTTGCAGGGGGCGGCGGTCCTGGTACCCTGAGAGCACGCGCCAGAGACGGCCCGCGTCGAAGCGGAGCTCGAGACCGAGGAGGGACCGCCGTGGAGAAGCTCCAGCGGGTCCGCGATGCCCTCGCCGACAGCGACTTTTTCGGCTCCCTGACCGACGAGGAGATCGACCGGCTCGTCTCGTTCGGTACGATGGTGACGGTGCCGGCCGGCCGGACGATCTTCCAGAAGGGCGATCCGGGCGACAGTCTCGCGGTGGTGGTGAGCGGGCGGGTGCGGATCGGCACCGTGACGCCCGAGGGCCGCGAGGCGGTCCTCAACTTTGTCGATCCCGGCCAGACCTTCGGCGAGATGGCGATCTTCGACGGCAAGCCGCGGAGCGCCGACGCGACCGCGCTCGAGCCGACCGAGCTGTTCTGCCTCAAGCGGCGCGACGTGCTGGCCTTCCTCGAGCAGCATCCGGAAGTGGCGCTCAGGGTCGTCGGCGTGCTCTGCCAGCGGCTGCGACGGACCACGGAGATGGTGGAGGACGCGGGTCTTCGGGCGATGGCGCCGCGGGTGGCCCGGGCACTCTTGCGGCTCGCGGCCGACCACGGCAGGCCCGTCCCGGAAGGTGTGCGAATCGAGCTCGAGCTCTCCCAGCGCGAGCTCGGCGCCTATTGCGGGCTCGCCCGCGAGAACGTCAACCGCCAGCTTTCGCTCTGGCGCGAGGCGGGCCTCGTCCGCCAGGAGGGGCGCCGGATCGTGCTGCTCGATCGTGCGGCCCTGGAACGGATCGCGGCCGACGGCCGCTGATCGGGGCGTTGCCCATCGTCGATCGGCGTTAACCAACCGGTAGAGTTTTGCAGTTAGGCTCTTGCGCATCGCGCGGGGTTGGGTAACCTTGACGCGAAAGCGTGGTGCGGATTGGCGCGCAGAGGGAGAGAGGGCGATGCGGATCCGGTTGACGCTTCTCGCGGCCTCGGCGGCACTCGGGCTCCTGGCGACGCCGGAGGCCGCGTTCGCCGCCAAGAGCAAAACGTTCGTGGCCGACAACGTGCTCTGGCTGCCCGAGGTGTTCGCCGCATTGAGTGCGAGCAACCAGGCCTCGGTCCAGGACGAGCTCGCAGCCGAGAGCCGGATCTTCAAGAACGTCCAGCGGGCCCTCTCGCGGGGCGATTTCAGCAGGCTCACTCGGGCGGAGCTCGGCCGTATCCTGAGCCTCTCCAATCTCAACGTCGAGGACCGCGATCTGACACCGTCCGATCTCGAGGGGACCGGGCCGTTCGCTTTCGCCGGTCTCGACCGGATGGTGGGTGTCGGTATCGAGGACGGTTCGACGACCTTCCGGGTCGATCTGAGCCAGAACCTCCTGCCGACTCTCCTGGTGCCAACCGTCGATGCCGGTGAGATCGCCGACTACACCGCCTTGGACGAGGTCTACAGCATCTCGCGGGTCCTCAAGGGCAAGGGCGGGGCGAAGATCGCCAAGAACGGAATCAGCTACGACGCGACCACCGGCGAGCTCGAGGTCACCCTCAAGAAGCCTTTCGCCGACAAGCAGTTCGTGAACCTGATCCTGGAACTCGACGACGGCTCGGGCGGGAGCAAGAAGAAGGGCAAGAAGCGGGCCGCGAACGGCCCGACTGTGCAGATCACGTTCGCCAACATGACGAACCCGTTGGCGAACGAGCCGATCACGGTCAGCGGTACCTTCAATGGCGGGACCGTCACCTCCGACGCCGCCGAAGTCGAGAACCAGGTGTCCTTCGACCGACCGGACAACCGGGCCTTCGTCGTAGCGGTCGACGACGCCGACGGGATCGACCTCGACACCGGCAGGGTCACGGATACCGACGCGAGCTACACGGCGGTCGTGACCAACGCCGTCCTCTTCAAGAAGTTCGCGGTCCAGGTGGCGAGCGGCAGCTGATCGGACGGCGGCGGCCCGTGGAAGACCGCGCGCGGCGGCCGGCCGTGGATCGGCCCCGGCGCGGTCTTCTCGTTCTGGTCGGACTGCTGGGGGCGTTCCTCGGCGGCCTGGCTTTGCCGGCCGCGGGCGGACGGCTGGCCGAGCTCGCGGGCAAAGCGGCGCTCGACCGCCTCTCCGACGGTGGCGAGCTGACCGCCGAGGGCTATCGACGGCTCCTGGGTGCGAGCGACCGGGCGCGGGCCTGGTTGGCGGAGCCTCGGCTCCAGAAGGATCTCGCGGTGGCGCTGCACGGGATCGCGCAGCGCGGATCCGGTACGGTCGCGGCCCGTCTGCTCGTCGAGGCGCGCGAGGCGGCACTCGCCGGCCTCGAAGAAGCTCCCGCCGATCCCGTCGGCTGGCTGCGCCTCGCCCAGCTCGACGCGGCGCTGCTCGATCTCGGGCGGGCGGCGCAGGCGTTGCGGGCCTCGCACCGAACCGGGCCGGTGGCACCCGAGATCGGCGTCGCCCGCTCCGCGCTGGCGCTCGGACTGTGGCCGTGGCTCAGCGAAACCGAGCGGGGACGGGCGGGTGCCGAGCTCGCCCGGAGCTTTCTGCGGGATCCCGCCACGCTCGCCGGGATCGCACGGGCCACCGGCACCGTCGATGTCGTGCGGGAGCTGCTCGGAGCGGATGCGAACGCGCTCACCGCCCTCGAGCGCGAGCTGGCGGCGCTCGCCAAGGCCGGTGCGCGCGACGGGAGAGCGGGATGAGAGCGGGCGCTCCGGCGCTCGGGATCGGCCTCGCCGTGGCGGTCGCGGGAACCGCGGCGCGTGCCGACATGCCGATCGCCGATTATCTCGCGATCGCCAGGGGCGAAGGGGCGGTGCGGCCGGATTTCGCCATCGTCTATCTGGCCGGTACGCTCGACGGGCTCGAGGCGGCCAACGCCGCCGCCCGGGCGCGTGGCCGGGCCTATTACTGCCCCCCCGAAGAACGGGCGGCCACGGTCCTCGAGCTCAAGCCGGCACTCGACCGCTTGCTCGCCCAGGCCGTGGAGCAGCAACGGGACTTCGAGCGCTACGCACGGATCGTGAGCGTCGGCACCGTGAGCCTGACCGCTCTCGCCCGTCTCTTCCCTTGCCCCGAGCCACGTACCCCGTCGGCGACCAGGGCCGACGGGACGGGAGGCTAGTCACCGCGGTCGCGGCCGACCCGGGCCGGACCCGGCGCCGCGGCGGGCCCGCGCCCGTCGACCCGGTCCGGGTATTCCTTTCGCCGGCTCTCGAGCGAATCCATCCGGGTCCGGGGCGGGCCCCCGGTGGTCGAAGCGGCGCGCCGACCCGTTGGTGGCCGTTCCACGCGGGAAAGCCGCTCGGGTACGGTCTCGAAGGGCCGCGCCGGCTCGCAACGGGTTCGGGCGATCGGCCCGAGGCTCCGTCTGGACGACTTCTTCGAACAGCGACCGCGGAGGCGCGGTGCGACCGTTGCCGCGCCGGGCGAGGGCCGCCTCGGCTGCGGGCCGCTCGCGCTCGACCGCACTGCTCGTGCCTCGGAGGGGGTGTCGAGCGACCGGCCGGTCGAACGGCCGACCGCTCCGGGTCGTGGCCCAGTTCGAGCCCGGTGCGAGGGCCCGCTCGGCGATCGCCACGGGGCAAACCGTGTCGGTCCGGTACCGTGACCCGAGAACGGCGGGCCGGGGGTCGATCCGACCCGACGCCCGACGGTTCCGACCGGAACCGCCCGTACGCCAACCGTCGAACGAGGCGAGCGGTGCCCGGTTCGAGCCGCGCCGAGCGGAGGTAGGTGCGGCTCGAGTGGCTCGGAGCGGGCGGCGGCCGCCGGCCGCGGCCCAACGTCGGCG
>DAIOUO010000104.1:0-5493 GCA_036759485.1 Geminicoccaceae bacterium
CGGGCGGCTGCCCGCACACCGCGATCCGCGAGGACGCCTCGATCAACCTCGCGGCCGTGGCCGAGATGCGCCGCCGCTTCCCGGACCTCGAGCTCCTGTTGATCGAATCGGGCGGTGACAATCTGGCCGCCACCTTCAGCCCCGAGCTCGCCGACCTCACGATCTACGTGATCGACGTGGCCGAGGGCGAGAAGATCCCGAGAAAGGGCGGGCCCGGGATCACGCGCTCGGACCTGCTCGTGATCAACAAGATCGACCTCGCCCCCTACGTCGGCGCCCGGCTCGAGGTGATGGCGGCGGATGCCCGGCGGATGCGGGGCGAGCGGCCTTTCGTCATGACCAACCTCAAGACGGGCGAAGGGCTCGATGCGGTCGTGGCGTTCCTGATCCGGGCGGGGGGCCTACCGGAGCGCAGCCGAGCGGCACCCGCCTGACGGTTGCCGGCTCCGGATGGAGCGCGTATGGCCGAGGCCGCCCGGTCGGGGAGGACGACGCCGATGCCGCGCTTCGCCGCCAATCTCTCGATGATGTTCACGGAGGTACCGTTCCTCGAGCGCTTCGGCCGGGCCGCGGCGGCCGGCTTCGAGGCGGTCGAGTTCCTCTTCCCCTACGAGCATCCGCCCGAGGCGATCGCCGCCGAGCTCGCCCGCCACGGCCTCGTCCAGGCGCTCTTCAACCTGCCGCCCGGGGATTTCGCGAAGGGCGAGCGCGGCCTCGCTTCGCTGCCCGGCCGGGAGGCGGAATTCCGCGACGGGCTCGAGACGGCGCTCCGCTACGCGCGGGCGACGGGCTGCCGGACCCTCCATTGCATGGCGGGGCTCCTGCCATCGGAAGCGGAGCGGGCGGCGCGCGAGGCGCTCTACGTCGACAATCTGCGCTACGCGGCGCGGCGTTGCGCGGAAGCCGGGATCACGCTCGTGATCGAGCCGATCAACACGCGCGACATCCCGGGCTATTTCCTCAACTACCAGGCCCAGGCACGACGGATCGTCGAGACGGTGGGCGAGCCCAACCTCAAGCTGCAGCTCGACCTCTACCACTGCCAGATCATGGAGGGCGATCTCGCCCGCCACATCGAGGCTTTTGCCGACATCACCGCGCACGTGCAGATCGCGGGTGTCCCCGAGCGGCACGAGCCGGATGTCGGCGAGGTCAACTACCCCTATCTCTTCGAGGTGCTCGACCGGGTGGGCTATCGGGGCTGGGTGGGCTGCGAATACCGCCCGAGGGGCCGGACCGAGGACGGGCTCGGCTGGTTCGCGCCCTACCGGCGGCGGTAGGAGCGGCGGGGCCTTCGCTCAGAGCTCGGTGTTGCGGTAGAGCCGGTCGAGGGCGATCCGGTCCTCGAGGACTCGGCTCTCGAAGGCGGCGCTGCCGAGGAAGTCGCGGGCCGACCAGCCGTCCGCCTCGCGCCACCAGACCTGGACGGTGCGGCGCTCGGAATCGACGAGCCAGATCTCCATGACGCTCGCCAGGCCCTTGTAGTCGTCGAGCTTGCGGCCCTTGTCCTGAGCGCGGGTTCCGGGCGAGAGCACCTCGACGATCAAAAGCGGATCCTTGACCGTTTGTTCGCGGGACGGCTTGCAGGTGAGCACGACGTCGGCGACGTAGAACGTATCGTCGCTCACCTGGATGCCACCTTCGACCTGGGCGCGGCACGGCGGGCGCCGTTCGATGCGCCGATCGATCTCGCCCCAGCAATTGCCCGCGATCGTACCGTGGTCGTTGCTGCCGGCCGCCATCATGCGGATTCGGCCGTCGACGAGCTCGTAGCGGCGGTCGGGCTCCCCCTCGAAGCGGAGGAACTCGGCCACGCTCATCGACAGATCGTCGAGGTTGGTCGCCATGGGGCGAATGGTAGCATGCGCGGCTCAGCCGGGGAACCGGCGGCGCAGCTCTTCGACCTGTTCGGCGCTCAAGGGCCGGATCGGCCGGCCCTGGAGATGCACGAAGAGCTTGGCCGTCTCCTCGAGCTCCTCGATCGCGTGCACCGCGGCCTCGAGGGAGGAGCCGGCCACCACGGGCCCGTGATTGGCGAGCAGGATCGCGTGATGGCGGTCGGCCACCGCCTCGACCGCGCTGCCGAGCGCCCGATCGCCGGGTGGGATGTAGGGGAGGAGCCTCAGTCGCCCCACCCGCATGACGTAATAGGCCGTCAAGGGCGGGATCGGCTCCTCCGGATCGAGCCCGTCCAGGAGACTGACCGCGACGGACCAGGTCGAGTGCAGATGGACGACCGCACCGGCCGTGGGTCGCGCCCGGTACATGCCGAGATGCATCGGCACTTCCTTGGTGGGGGGATCGCCACCGATCGGCCGGCCGGCATCGTCGAGCCGGGCGAGCCGGGCGGGGTCGAGGTCGCCGAGGGCGACGTTGGTGGGGCTCGCGAGGAAGCCGCCCTCGGGCAAGCGCACCGAGAGGTTGCCGGAACTGCCGAAGGTGAGCCCGCGGGCGAAGAGCGAGCGGCCGAGCGTGCAGAGCCGCTCGGCGAGGCGGGCGGCCTCGCTCACGGCATGACCTCGAGGGCGTGGAGGAAGAAGCCGCGCCGGCCGAAATTGCCGCTCTTGAGGGCGAGCGCCAAGCGCGGGCCCTTGCCGATCGTGACCGTGGCGGGAACGCCCGGGTCGATCTGCGGGCCGATCGCGAGGCCCTCGATGCCGAGCGCCTTGACCACGGCACCGCTCGTTTCGCCCCCCGCGACCACGAGCCGCCGCACGCCGGCTCCCACGAGCTCGCGGGCGATGGTCGCCATGGCTTCCTCGACGAGTGCGCCGGCCCGCTCGCGCCCGAGCCGCTCCTGCACCGAGCGGACCTCTTCGGGCGGCGCGCTCGCGTAGATCAGGACGGGCCCCGAGGCCAGGTGCTCGCGGGCCCAGCCGATCGCCTCGGCGATCCCCTCGCCCTTGGCGAGCCGGAGCGGATCGAGCCGGTGGGACGGCCGCTCGGCGCGGAACGCCTCGATCTGGCCGAGGGTGGCGGCCGAGCAGGAGCCGGCGAGCACGAGCGCCGGACCCGGCACGGGCGGCAGGGTCGCGGCCTCGGCACCGCGTTCGGGCAGGAGACCCGTGCGCCGGAAATTGGCCGGTAGGCCCATCGCCACGCCGGAGCCGCCGGTAACGAGCGGATGGTCGGCCACCGCCTCGCCGATCGCGAGGAGATCCGCGTCCTCGAGGCAGTCGACGATCGCCCAGCGGCAGCCCTCGTGGCGGAGCTCGGTGAGCCGGTCGCGGATGAAAACGGCGCCGCGGCGAACCGTCGGGTAGCTGACGAGGCCGACCTTGCGGGGGGTCTGGCGGCCGAGCACCCGCACGAGGTCGCTGTCGGTCATCGGGGTGAGCGGGTGATGGGCCATGTGGGTCTCGGACAGGAGTCGATCGCCCACGAAGAGGTGGCCCTGATAGACGGTCCGGCCGGTCTCGGGAAAGGCCGGGCAGGCGATCGCGATCGAAGCGTCGAGACGGTCGGCGAGCGCATCGCCGACCGGGCCGATATTGCCCTCGGGCGTGCTGTCGAAGGTCGAGCAATATTTGAAGAAGACCTGCCGCACCCGGCGACGTTTCAGCCAGTCGAGTGCTTCGAGGCTGTCGGCGACCGCTTCCTTGACGGGTGCGGTGCGCGACTTGAGGGCGATCGTCACCGCATCGACCTCGTCGAGCTCGAGGTCGGGGCGTGGCACGCCGATCAGCTGCACCGTGCGCATGCCGTTCCTGACCAGCATGTTGCAGAGGTCGGTGGCACCCGTGAAGTCGTCGGCGATCGCTCCCAGAAGCAGCGGCATCGGCCCCTCCTCGGCTCGCGCCGAGGCTCTAGACCAGGCCGCGCGGTGGTGCCAGCCCGAAGATCAGCTCTTGAACAGAGGCCGGCCCTTCCCATCTCGAAGGGCGACCGGATGCCGCCTTCGGGTCCGGTCGGGGTAATCGGCGTGTCCGTTCCGGAGCGCCACCCGTCGCGATCGCTCAATGGAGGATCAGATGACGACGATCGATTTGCGCCCCTTCTACCGCACCGTCCGTGATTTCGACCGCCTCGCTAGCCGGCTGGTCTCGAGCGTGGCGGCAGTCGACACGGGGCCCAGCTACGACATCCTGGCGACCGGCGAGGATCGCTTCGCGGTCGTGCTGGCGCTGCCCGGCTGGAAGGCCGAGGAGCTGTCCATTTCGGTCGAGAACGGCGTTCTCGTGATCAAGGGCCAGCCGGCCGAGCCGAAGGCCGAGGTCAAGGTCATTCAGCGCGGCATCGTCCGCCAGGCCTTCGAGCGGCGCTTCGCGCTCGCCGAGCATGTCGAGGTCAAGGGCGCCCGGCTCGACAACGGGTTGCTCGAGATCGAGCTCGTGCGCGAGGTGCCCGAGGCCTTGAAGCCCCGCACCATCGCCATCCAGACCAAGGGCGGCGAGGCGGGCGAGCTCGCCAAGGCCGCTTGATCCCGCCCGGAGCTCGTGAGAGGCAAGGGGGCGGCGGCCTCGGTCGCCGCCCCCTCGTTCGTTCGGAGGCCACGCGATGAGCCGCTCGCTCTACGACGAGCTCGGAGTCGCCAAAAACGCGAGCGAGGAAGAGATCACCCGTGCCTTCCGCAAGCTCGCCAAGACCTGCCATCCCGACCTGCATCCGGGCGACAAGAAGGCCGAGGAGAAGTTCAAGCGGATCTCGGCGGCCTACGAGATCCTCTCGGACAAGACCAAGCGGGCCCGCTACGACCGCGGCGAGATCGACGAACAGGGCCGCGAACGGGTCTTCGCCCAGGGCGGCTTCCATCCCGGCGCCGGGGCGGGCGGCACCCGGTTCGAGTTCGGCGGACCCGGCGGGATCAATTTCGAGGAGATCCTGGGCGACCTCTTCGGCGGCGCCCGCCGCCGTGCCGGGCGCGCCGGCGGCCCGTTCGGCGCCGGGCCTTTCGCCGGTGGGTTCGGCACCGGCTTCGGCGGCACCGCGGGCGAGGACGTCAAGGTCACGGCCGAGGTGGACTTCCTGACCGCGGCCAAGGGCGGAACCCGGCGCATCGTCCTGCCGGACGGCAGTGCGGTCGACGTCACGATCCCCGCCGGCAGCGGCGACGGCACGGTGCTGCGGCTCAAGGGCAAGGGGCAGCCGGGGCCGGCCGGGCCGGGCGATGCGCTGGTCGAGATCAAGGTGGCGCCGCACCCCGTCTTCCGCCGCGACGGGCTCGACGTACTGGTCGATCAGCCGGTGCCGCTCGTCACCGCGGTCAAGGGCGGCAAGGTGCGGGTACCCACACTCGACGGCGAGGTGGCACTGAGTGTGCCGCCGCGGACGAGCTCGGGCAAACTGCTCCGCCTCAAGGGCAAGGGGATCAAGGACCCGCGCAGCGGCCGGCAGGGCGATCTCCTGGTGCGGGTCCTGATCGAGCTCCCGGAGGATCGCGAGCTGCTCGATCTGATCGAGCGCTGGGCGGAGCGTCGGGCGACGGCCGGCTGATCCGCCGCCCGACGGGCGAGGCCCGGCCCACGCCGACCGGCGAGGCGCCGAACGTCAACG
>DAIOUO010000104.1:5503-10048 GCA_036759485.1 Geminicoccaceae bacterium
CCGCGCTCAGCTCTTGGCGAGGCCGAGCCGCTTCAGGATGTCCGCGGCCTTGGCCTCGAACGCCTTGGCGAAGGCGGGGAAGGCCTCCGGGCCGTCCCAGAGCGGCTGGACGCCGCGGGCCTTCATGGCATCCTGCACCTCGGGCGAGGCGTGCGCCCGCGCCCCCGCCTCGGCGAGCTTCTGGACGATCGCGGGCGGCAGGCCTTTGGGGCCGACGAAGGCGAACCAGTTCTCGTAAGTCCAATCCGAGCCCACCGCTTCTTTGAGCGTCGGCACGTCCGGGAAGATCGGCGAGCGGGACGGGCCCATGACCGCGAGCGGCCGCACCTGGCCCGCCTCGATCAGGGCCTTGCCCTCGATCGGCGAGCCCGTGAACATGGTGATGCCGCCGGCGGTGAGGTCCTTGAGGGCGGGCGCGCCGCCGCGCGAAGGCACCCACTTGATCCGATCCGTCTCCATGCCCTGGCTCGCGAGCAGCCCGGCGATCGCCATGTGCCAGGAGCCGCCCTGCCCGGAACTGGAGGCAGTGTAGGTGCCGGGCGGCTCTTTGCGGACCGAATCGAGGAGCTCGGCCAAGCTCTTCCAGGGTGCGTCGCCCTTCACGGTGACACCGGCCGGGATCACCGTGATCCGCGAGATCAGGGTGAAGCTGTCGGGCCCGATGTCGGCGAGGCCGATGGTCCTGAGAAAGGCGAGCTCGGGCGAACCGACACCGAGCGTGTAGCCGTCCGGCTCGGCATTGACGATCGCCGCGTGCCCAACCACGCCGCTGCCGCCCGAGCGGTTGACGACGTTGACCGGGACTTTCAGCTCTTTCTCGAGACCGGCGGCGAAGATCCGCGCCGAGATGTCGGTTCCGCCGCCGGCGTCCCAGGGCACGATGATCTGGACGGGCCGCTCCGGATAGGCGGCCGCGGCCGGCAGCGCGGCGAGCGCGACCGCGGCCGCGGCGACGGTGAGCAGGATGCGACGGCGCATGCGAGCCTCCCCCTCGTGTGCACGCCGCCCCACCGACACCGGCCGGCGCGGTTCGGCAAGTCCGGCGCACGCAGCCCCCCTCAGCCGGAGGCGGTGTCGAGCCGCCAGAGCGCGCCGCGCGCCTCGTCGGTCAGGAGATAGACCAGGCCGTCGGGGCCGACCCGGACGTCGCGGATCCGGCCGAGCTCGCCCTGGAGCAAGCGATGCTCCTTCACGACCCGACGGCCGTCGAGCTCGAGGCGGACCAACATCTGGGCGGCGAGCGCGCCCACGAGCAGGCTGCCTTTCCAGCCCGGGATCCGGTCGGCGTCGTAGAAGGCCATGCCCGAGGGCGCGATCGAGGGAGTCCAGACCCAGAGCGGGTCGGTGACGCCGGGCATGGTCTTGCCGCGACCGATCGGCAGGCCGGTGTAGTCGACGCCGTGGGTGACGAGCGGCCAGCCGTAATTGGCGCCCTTCTCGATGATGTTGACCTCGTCGCCACCGCGCGCCCCGTGCTCGTGCTCGAAGAGCTCGCCGGTCCAGGGGTTCGAGGCCAAGCCCTGGGCGTTGCGGATCCCGTAGGCCCAGATCTCCGGCCGCACTCCGGGCCGGCCCACGAAGGGGTTGTCGGGCGGGATCCGGCCGTCCGGCTCGACGCGCAGGATGCTGCCGGCCAGATCGTCGAGCTTCTGGGCGCGCTCCATCCGGCCGCGGTCGCCGGTCGAGACGTAGAGCTTGCCGTCGCGGCCGAAGACCAGGCGCGAGCCGAAATGCCGGCCGGTATCGCCGGGCGGGTCGGCGGTCAGCACGATCTCGACGCCCTCGAGTCGGCCGTCGACCAGCCGGCCGCGTGCCACCCTGGTGGCCGCGCCGTTGCCGACCGGGGCGGCGTAGGACAGATACACGAGCCGGCTCGTGGCGAAGTCGGGCGCCAGGGCGACGTCCAGGAGCCCGCCCTGGCCACGGGCCCAGACCTCGGGCACGCCGGCGATCGGCTGCGGGTCGAGCCGGCCGGCCTCGTCGATCAGCCGCAGTCGGCCCGGCCGCTCGGTCACGAGCATCCCGCCACCCGGCAGGAAGGCGAGGCCCCAGGGATGCTCGAGGGGGCCAGCGATCGGCTCGACGCGCAACCGGGTCCCGGCATCTTCGAAGAGGATCGGCGCCTCGGCGGCGAGCGAGGTGGCACCGGCGCCGAGATGGAGGCCGTTGCAGGACGTGGCGAAGCTCACGAAGCCGGCGAGGAGCGGCAGGGCCAGAAGCGCGGGGCGCGACATCGCGACTCTCCGAACGGGGCGTTCCTCGACGAGACATAGTCTTGCCGGCTGCCGCGCAAACCGGCTTGATCCCGTGCGGAACGCGGAAGGGGTTGGTCATGGCGGGCGACACGGAAGGCACGATCCCGGATCTGTTGCGGCGCGGCTCGGCGGAAGCGCCCGCGATCCTCGCACCCGGCCGGCCGCCGCTGACCTTCGGCGGGCTGCGGGCGATGATTCCTTCGGTCGCCGGGGCGCTGCGGGCGCACGGCATCGGCCCCGAGGATCGGGTGGCGATCGTCCTGCCGAACGGCCCGGAGGCGGCCACCGCCTTCCTCGCCCTCGCCTGCGCCGCCGCCACCGCGCCCTTGAACCCCGCCTATCGCGAGGAGGAGCTCGATTTCTACCTCGACGATCTGAAGGCCAAGGCCGTGCTCGTCACGGCCGAGGAGGAGGGCCCGGCCGTGACGGTGGCCCGCCGGCGCGGCATGAGGTTGCTGCGTCTCTCGGTCCCGGAAGGAGCCGAGGCCGGGAGGTTCGGGCTCGGCGAGGCCGAACCCGTGGAGCCGGCGCCGCGGCCGGAAGCGACGGCGCTCCTCCTGCACACCTCCGGGACCACGAGCCGGCCCAAACTCGTGCCCTTGAGCCACGCCAACCTCGTGGCCTCCGCCCGGCACATCGGCGCGACCCTCGCGCTCCGGCCGCAAGACCGCTGCCTCAACATCATGCCGCTCTTCCACATCCACGGGCTCGTGGCGGCGGTGCTCGCCTCGCTCGCCGCCGGCGGCTCGGTGTTCTGCACCCCGGGCTTCAACGCGCTCCGCTTCTTCGCCTGGCTCGAGGAGGCCGGTCCCAGCTGGTACACGGCCGTGCCGACCATGCACCAGGCGATCCTCGCGCGGGCCGAGCGCAACCCCGAGGCGTTGGCCCGGGCGGAGCTCCGGTTGATACGCTCGAGCTCGGCCTCGCTGCCGCCGCAAGTGATGCGGGCGCTCGAGGCGACCTTCCGTTGCCCGGTGATCGAGAGCTACGGCATGACCGAGGCGGCGCACCAGATGACGAGCAATCCACTGCCGCCGGCGGTACGCAAGCCGGGCTCGGTGGGCTTGCCGGCGGGGCCGCTCGTGCGGATCGCCGATCCGCTGGCACCCGTGCTGCGGGGCCCCGGCGAGACGGGCGAAGTGGTGATCTCGGGTCCGAACGTGACGCGGGGCTACGAGGCCAACCCCGAGGCCAACGCCAAGGCTTTCTTCGAGGCCGAGGGGCGGCGCTGGTTCCGGACCGGTGACGAGGGCGTGTTCGACGCCGAGGGCTATCTGCGGCTGACCGGTCGGCTCAAGGAGATCATCAACCGAGGTGGGGAGAAGGTGAGCCCGCTCGAGGTCGACGAGGTGCTCATGGACCATCCGGCGGTGGCCCAGTGCGTGACCTTCGCGATCCCGCACGAGAAGCTCGGCGAGGAGGTGGGGGCCGCGGTCGTGCTCAAGGAGGGGGCGAGTGCCAGCGAGCAAGAGATCCGCGCCTTCGCCGCGACCCGGCTCGCCGACTTCAAAGTGCCGCGCAGGGTCGTGATCCTTCCCGAGATCCCCAAGGGTGCGACGGGCAAGCTCCAGCGGATCGGGCTCGCCCAGAGGTTGGGGCTCGCCTGATGCGGATCTGTGTCTTCGGGGCGGGCGCGATCGGCGGCTATCTGGCCGCCCGCCTCGCACAAAAGGGCGAGCACGAGGTCTCGCTGGTGGCCCGCGGCCCGCATCTCGAGGCGATCCGCGGCAAGGGCCTCGTGCTCCTGGCCGAGGGCGAACGGATCACGACCCGGCCCCGGGCGAGCGCCGAAGCCCGCGAGCTCGGCCCGCAGGACTATGTGATCGTGACCCTGAAGGCGCACCAGATCGGCCCCGCGATTCCCGCCCTCGAGGCGCTCATGGGGCCCGAGACCGCCTTCGTGTGGGCCGTGAACGGGGTGCCCTGGTGGTACTTCCACGGGCTCGAGGGGCCGTGGTGCGACCGGCGGCTCGAGAGCGTCGATCCGGGTGGGCGGATCTGGGAGAGGCTCGACCCGAAGCGGGCGATCGGCTGCGTGGTCTACCCCGCGGCCGAGGTCGACGAGCCCGGGGTGGTGCGCCTGGTCGAGGGCGACCGCTTCTCGCTGGGCGAGCCCACGGGCGAGCGCACGGCCCGGGTCGAGGCACTCGCGAAGGCGCTCGTGAGCGCCGGCCTGAAGGCACCGGTCCGACCGCGGATCCGCGACGAGATCTGGGTCAAGCTGTGGGGCAATCTCGCCTTCAATCCCCTGAGCGCGCTCACCCAGGCGACGCTGGATGTGCTCTGTGCC
>DAIOUO010000105.1:0-10018 GCA_036759485.1 Geminicoccaceae bacterium
GCCACCGACCGGCAGGGCCGGACCCGTCGCCAGCGCCGACAGGGCGAGCTGCAGCTCGAGGTCAAGAAGGGCCGGCTCCTGCGGCTCTCGACCCCGGTCAGTGCCGTCTTCGTGGCGGATCCCGAGGTCGCCGACGTGCAGGCCCAGTCGCCCACCCTCCTCTACGTCTACGGTCGGCGGGCCGGTACGACCACGCTCTATGCGGTCGACGAGGGCCAGCAGGTGGTGCTGCGCCGCGACGTCCAGGTCCGGCACAACGTCTCGCGGCTGCGCCAGGTGCTGGCCGAGGCGATCCCCGACCATCCCTTGACGCTGCAGTCGGTCGAGGGCGGGCTCATCTTGAGCGGGCGACTGCCGAGTGCGGTCGCGGCCCAGGAGGCGCGCGAGATCGCCGGCCGCTTCCTCGGCGAGGGCGAAACGCTCATCAACCGGCTGCAGGTGGCGGCACCCACCCAGGTCAGCCTGCACGTGCGCGTGGCCGAGGTTTCGCGCGAGGCCATCAAGCTCTTCGGTATCAACTGGGACACGCTGTTCAGCCCGGGCGACATCGTCTTCGGGCTCGCGACCGGCCGCGCCTTCCTCGATTCGGCGACCGGTGCGGCGAACCGGCTGGCCGACACGGTCGGTACCGCCGGCGGTATCTTCGGCGGCTATCGGACCGCCGACGTGAACGTCAACGCACTCATCGACGCCCTCGAGCGCGAGGGGCTGGTCACGGTCCTCGCCCAGCCCAACCTCACCGCGCTGTCGGGCGAGACCGCGAGCTTCCTCGCGGGCGGCGAGTTCCCGGTGCCTGTGGGGGCCGACAACAACGAGATCCAGATCGAGTTCAAGCAGTTCGGCATCAGCCTCGCTTTCACCCCGACCGTCCTCAGCCCGGACCGGATCAGCCTCAGGGTCCGCCCCGAGGTGAGCGACATCTCCGAGAAGGGTGCCATCCGGCTGCGCGATCTCGTGATCCCCGCGCTCGCCACCCGGCGCGCCGAGACCACGGTCGAGATCGGCAGCGGCCAGAGCTTCGCGATCGGCGGGCTGATCTCGAACACGACCCGCTCGAGCCTCGAGAAATTCCCGGGCCTCGGCGATCTGCCCGTGCTCGGCACGCTGTTCCGGTCCACCAACTTCCAGCGGAGCGAGAGCGAGCTCGTGATCATCGTGACACCCTACCTCGTCCGGCCGGTGGCGAGTGCGGCGCTCCAGACCCCGCTCGAGGAGCTCAGGCCGGCGAGCGACCTCGAGCGGATCCTCGCCGGCCGGCTCGTCCGTGCCGGGGTCACCCCGGGCAGCGGCGGCCCGGGCCAGCCGGGTGGCCCGCGGCTGCGCGGCGCCGCCGGCTTCGCGCTCGACTGACCCCTCGGCCGCCATGTGGAGACCTGCCGTGTCGCGCAGCCGCCCCGTTCTCCTCCTGCTGCCCCTGCTGCTCGGCGCGTGCGCGGCGATCGAGCCGCCGAGCCCCGAGCCCCGGGCCGCTCGGGCGCCGACCGTGGCGGAGAGCCGCTATGCCCATGTCGTCCACTTCGCCACCGACCGGGCCGAGCTCGCCGCGGAGGAGCTCGAGAGCCTGCGCCGCTTCCTCGCGGCCCTGCCGGCCGAGGGCCGCTTGCGGGCGCTCGTGATCGGCCACGCCGACGAGCGGGCGAACGATTCCTACAATCTGGCACTCTCCGATCGACGGGCCCGCCACGTGGCCGATCTCCTGCGCGCCCACGGCCTCGAGCGGGTCGAGCTCGCCCGCCGCGCGCTCGGCGAGAGCCGGCCCGTCGATCCGGGCCACCACGAGGCCGCCTGGGCCCGCAACCGGCGGGTCGAGATCCTGGTCCGCCACTGGGTGGCCGAGGCACCGCGCTGCGGCGAGTGGGATCGGGCGGCGGCCCTGCACGGCCAGCGGCTCCTGCCCGATCTGGGCTGTGCCACGGCCGCCAACCTGGTCGCGATGGTGGCCGACCCGGCCGATCTCGCCGAGGGCCGCCCGCTCGGCCCGGCCGACGGCGTGCGCGAGGCCGAGGCCGTGGTCCGTTACCGGACGGACAAGGTCCGCCCGCTCGCCGACGACAGGGCCGGCCCATGAGCGGCACCGCCCTCGCCAAAGAGACCGGCACGCAGGAGCGTCTGCAGCTGCGGGCCTTCGTGGCCGACGACGAGACCCGCGCGGTGGTCGAGCAGGTGGTGGGCGACCTCATGATCCCGGCCGCCGCCATCCACCGCGGTACGGTCCGCGACGCCATCCAGCTCCTCGGCCGGCAGCGCTCGCCGCGCGTGCTCCTGGTCGACATCTCGAGCTCCGAACTGCCGCTCTCCGACATCAACGAGCTCGCCGAGGTGTGCGAGCCCGGGGTGAGCGTGGTGGCGATCGGCGACCGCAACGATGTCGGCCTGTTCCGCGAGCTGATCAACCACGGGATCAGCGACTATCTCGTCAAGCCTGTGACCCCGAGCCTCCTGCAGCGCTCGCTCCTGGCGGTGGTCGAGGGCGGTGGTGCGCACAGCCGGCAGACCGGCCGGCTCGGCCGGATCGTCGCCGTCATGGGCTGTCGCGGCGGCGTCGGCGCCACCACCGTGGCCACGAGCCTCGCCTGGGCGATCGCCACGCGCCGTCACCGTCGGGTGGTGCTCTTCGACCTCGACGTCCAGTTCGGCAGCGTCGCCCTGAGCATGGATCTCGACCCGGTGCACGGGCTCCGGGACGCGCTCGAGAACCCGGGCCGGATCGACGGCCTCTATCTCGAGCGGACGCTCGTCCGCCATTCCGAGACGCTCTGGGTCCTGAGCGCCGAAGAGACCCTCGACGATCCGGTGCGGGCGGATCGCGACGCCGTCGGCCTCCTGCTGCACGAGCTGCAGTCCAAGTTCCACTTCGTCGTCGTCGACCTGCCGCGCCAGCTCGGCCCGGCCGTCCAGCAGGTCCTGCAGTCCGCCAACAACCTCCTTCTCGTGACCGACCTCTCGCTCGCCGGCATGCGCGACACCATGCGGCTCAACCAGCTGCTGCAGGCGACCAACGCGTCCTGCATCGTCACCGTGATCGCCGACCGGGTGGGCGAATATCGCACCGGCGAGATCCCGAAAGCCGAGTTCGAGCGCGGCATCGGCCGGGCGATCGACCTGGTCCTGCCCTTCGACCCCAAGCACGTCCCGGCGCTCGTCAACGCCGGTCGCCCGGTGGCGAGCGGCAGCGGCCCGACCGCCGCGGCGCTCTGCCGGCTCGCCGACCAGCTCTGCGGCGCCAAGCCGTCGGCCGGCAAGGGCGGCCTCCTGGCGCGGCTCCTGCCGCGGTGGAGTTGAGGGTGTTCGGCCGTCGCGCACCCCATCCGGTGGCAGCCGGGGAGACCGGCCAATCCAGGCCGGCGCCCGGACCCGCGGCCGCGCCGGCGCCCGCCGTGCCGCGTCCCGCGCCCGCCGACCGCCGCGCCGACCAGCTCAAATCCTCCCTCGCCCGCCTGCAGGCGGCCCTCTACGAGCGGATCGACGCCGCCGCCGCCGCCAAGCTGCCGCGCGAAGAGCTCCTCCGCCAGATCCAGGAGCTGATCGGCGAGATCGCTCTCGAGGAACGGTTGAGCCTGTCGAGCCGCGAGCAGGAGCAGATCGGCCTCTCGTTGGTCGACGACATGGTCGGGCTCGGCCCGCTCGAGCCCTTGCTGCGCGACGAGACGATCACCGACATCATGGTGAACGGGCCGTACCAGGTCTATGTCGAGCGGCGCGGCAAGCTCGAGCTCACCGAAGTGCGCTTCCGCGACGCCGCCCACGTCATGAACGTGGCGCAGCGGATCGCCACCCGCATCGGCCGCCGGGTCGACGAGACCAGCCCGATCTGCGACGCCCGCCTCGAGGACGGCTCGCGGGTCAACATCATCGCTCCGCCGCTCGCGATCGACGGCTGCGCCATCTCGATCCGCAAATTCTCGAAGAAGTCGATCACGCTCGACGCGATGGTCCGCCAGCAGAACGTCTCCGAGCCGCTGGCCAAGCTGCTCAAGATCGCCGCCGCCTGCCGGCTCAACGTGGTGATCTCGGGCGGCACGGGCTCGGGCAAGACCACTATGCTCAACGCCATGTCGCAGCTGATCGACCACGGCGAGCGGATCGTCACGATCGAGGACGCGGCCGAGCTCCAGCTCCAGCAGCCGCACGTGGTCCGCCTCGAGACCCGGCCGCCCAACCTCGAGGGGCAAGGCGAGATCACCATGCGCGATCTGGTCAAGAACGCGCTGCGGATGCGGCCGGACCGGATCATCTGCGGCGAGGTGCGCGGTGCCGAGGCGCTCGACATGCTGCAGGCGATGAACACCGGCCACGACGGTTCGATGTGCACGCTGCACGCCAACACCCCGCGCGAGGCCGTCACCCGCATCGAGAACATGGTCATGATGGCCGCCTCGACCCTGCCGACCAAGGCGATCCGCCAGCAGATCGTGGGGGCGGTCAACCTGATCGTCCAGGTCGCGCGGATGCGCGACGGGATCCGCCGGGTGACCCATGTCACCGAGCTCGTGGGCATGGAGGGCGACGTGGTCACCACCCAGGACCTCTTCACCTACGAATATCAGGGGGAGGGGCGCGACGGTTTGCTCGTCGGCACCTTCAAGGCCCACCCGGTCCGGCCGCATTTCCTCAAGCGGGCCGCCTATTACGGCCTCGACCGGGCACTCATGGCGGCGATGGGCGGATGAGCGAGCTCGTCCTCGCCCTGCTCGGCGGCCCTGCGCTGCCCTGGCTCCTGCTCGGGGCGGGCGCCGGCGTCGCCGTCCTCGCGCTGCTCGGGCCGGGCGGTCCGGATCGCCGCTTGCAGCGCCGCCTCGAGCGGGCCCGGCGGGCCGCGGCGGCAGCCGCCGACGGCGGCAGCTCGGAAGGCACACCGACCAGCCTGCGCCGCCGCCGCGAGGTGACGCTGCTGGGCGGTCTGGGGGCCGTGCTCTCGGCACTGGTCCCCCGCACCGCGGTGTTGCGGGCCCATCTCGATCGGGCCGGCATCCGGCTCGCGGTGAGCGATCTCGTCCTGGCGGCGGCCGCCTTCGGCGCGGTCGTGGCGCTCGTCGCCTGGCTCGGTCTGGGGCTCGGTGCACCGCTCGCGCTCGCCTTGGGGACCGCTGCCGCGGTGGCCGGGCCGGTCCTCGTGATCCGGCGCGCCGAGGCCCGCCGCGAGGCGCGCTTTCTCGCGGCCTTCCCGGACGCCCTGGACCTCGTCGTGCGCGGCGTCCGGTCGGGGCTGCCGGTGACCGAGGCGCTGCACGCCATCGCCAGCGAGATGCCGGAGCCCGTGGCCTCGGTCTTCGCCGAACTCGGCGCCAACCTGAGGATCGGCATCAGCCTCTCGGAAGCGCTCTCGATCGTCGGCAACAGGATCGCGCTCCCCGAATTCCGCTTCTTCGCCATCACCCTGATCGTGCAGCAGGAGACCGGCGGTAACCTCGCCGAGATCCTCCAGAACCTCGCCACCATGCTGCGCCGGCGCCAGCAGATGCGCCTCAAGATCAGGGCGATGTCCTCCGAAGCCCGAGCCTCGGCGATGATCATCGGCTCCTTGCCGTTCCTGACCGGGGCGGTGATCTCCTGGATCAACCCCGACTACATGGCCAAGCTGTTCACCGATCCGCGGGGCTGGACGATGCTCGCGGCCGGGGCGTGCAGCATGCTCCTGGGGGTGGCCGTGATGGCCAAGCTCGTGAAGTTCGAGATATGAGCCCCGATCGCCTGTTCGGTTCGCCCGAGACGGCCTTCGCCGCGCTCGTCGGCCTCGCCACCTTCGCCTGCCTGTTGGCCGTCTGGTGGGCGCTGCTCGAACGCGACCCGGCGGCCGCGCGCGCCCGCATGTTGCAACAGCGCCGCCAGGAGCTGCAGGCGGCCATCCGCACCGGCCGGCCCACCCGGCGCGACCGGATCACCACCCGCAGCCTCGTCGAGCGCCTCGCCCGCCGGCTCGAGCTCGCCCGGAGCGGGGTCGACGAGCGGCTGCGCGATCGCCTCGCCCAGGCCGGTCTGCGCTCGCCGCAGGCCCGTCCGCTCTTCCTTCTCGCCAAGCTCGCCGCACCGGTCGTCGCGGGGCTCGTGGCGCTCGTCCTGGTCTACGGCTCCAACCTCGCGGGCAGAAACCCCTCCACCCGGCTCTTCGCACTCCTGGGTGCGGTCCTGGCCGGCTTCTATCTGCCGGACCTCTACCTCGCCAACCGCATCGCCAAGCGTAGCCAGGCCCTCCAGCGGGCCCTGCCGGACGCCCTCGACCTCCTCGTGGTCTGCGCCGAGGCCGGGCTCTCGCTCGACGTCGCCCTCAACCGCGTCGCCGAAGAGATCGGCTCGACCTCGCCCGAGCTCGCCGAGGAGTTCGGCCTCACCGCGGTCGAGCTCAACTTTCTGCCCGAGCGGCGTCAGGCGCTCGTCAACCTCGGCCGCCGGATCGATCTGCCGGCCGTGCGCGGGGTGGTCAACACGCTCATCCAGACCGAAAAGTACGGCACGCCCCTGTCCCAGTCGCTGCGCGTGCTGTCGGCCGAGTTCCGCGAACAGCGCATGCTCAAGGCCGAGGAGAAGGCCGCCCGGCTGCCGGCTACGCTCACCGTTCCGATGATCGTCTTCATCCTGCCCACCCTCTTCATCGTACTGATGGGGCCGGCGATCCTCGACCTCTACGACAACCTGATCAAACGCTGAGCCGCCGGCCGTTGCCGCCCGGCCCTCGCGCGGCGAGCGCCCTCGAGCCGGCCGGGCGGCCGAGCGGCCCGGCCCGTCGCCCGGTCCCCGCCCGGCTCAGCCGAGTCCGAGCGCCTTCTTGACGAGCTCGTTCACCAGGGCCGGATTGGCCTTGCCGCCGGTCGCCCTCATCACCTGGCCCACGAACCAGCCCACGACCTTCGGGTTCTTGCGGGCGTTCTCGACCTGCTGCGGGTTGTCGGCCACGAGCTTCGCCACCACGGGCTCGATCGCCCCGGCGTCCGTCACCTGGCGCAGGCCCTTGGCTTCGACGATCGCCCGCGGCCGCGCGCCGCTCTCGAAGGCCTCCTGGAACACGTCCTTGGCGATCTTGCCGGAGATCGTTCCCTCGGTCAGCAGATCGAGAATCTCGCCGAGCGCATCGGCCGGCAGGGGGCAGGCCTCGATCTCGAGGCCGCGGCGGGCGAGCGCACCGAAGAGCTCGTTGATCACCCAGTTGGCGGCGAGCTTGGCGTCGCGGCCCTTCGCCACCGTCTCGAAATAGTCGGCCGCCGCTCGCTCCGCGACGAGCACCCCGGCATCGTAGGCGGAGAGCCCGTAGTCCGCCACGAAGCGGGCCCGCTTGGCGTCCGGCAATTCCGGGAGTTCCGCCCGCAGCCGCGCGATCAACCCCGCGTCGAGTTCGACCGGCAACAGGTCCGGGTCGGGGAAATAGCGATAGTCGTGCGCTTCCTCCTTGCCCCGCATCGAGCGCGTCTCGCCGCGCGCGGCATCGAACAGCCGGGTCTCCTGCTCGACCACACCACCCGCTTCGAGGATGTCGACCTGGCGGCGCGCCTCGTACTCGATGGCCTTGGCGACGAACCGCATCGAGTTGACGTTCTTGATCTCGCAACGCGTGCCCAAGCGGGGATCGCCCACTCGGCGGACCGAGACGTTGGCGTCGCAGCGCAGCGAGCCCTCCTCCATGTTGCCGTCGCAGGTGCCGATGTAGCGGAGGATCGAGCGCAGTTTCTTGAGGTAGAGGACCGCCTCCTCGGGGGCGCGGATGTCGGGCTCGGAGACGATCTCCATGAGCGCCACGCCGCACCGGTTGAGGTCGATGAGCGTCACCCCCTCGCGCGCCCCGTGCAGCGACTTGCCGGCGTCCTGCTCGAGATGCAGCCGGGTGATGCCGATCGCCCGCGTCGTCCCGTCCGGCAGGTCGATCAGGATCCGCCCGCGGCCGACGATCGGCTGCTGATACTGGCTGATCTGGTAGCCCTGGGGAAGGTCCGGATAGAAATAGTTCTTGCGCTCGAAGATCGAGACCCGGTTGATCTCGGCCTCGAGGGCGAGTCCGGTCTTGACCGCCTGCTCGACGCAGAAGCCGTTCAAGACCGGCAACATGCCGGGCATGCCGGCGTCCACGGGCGAGACCCGGCTGTTGGGCTCGGCGCCGAACTCGGTGGCGGCGGCGCTGAACAGCTTGGCCTTCGAGATCACCTGGGCGTGCACCTCGAGGCCGCAGACGAGCTCCCACGCGCCGGTCCGGCCGGCGATCGTCCAGGCCATCGCTCAGACCTCCACCGCGCCGGGCGGCAGGGCCCGGAAATCGGCCGCCAGCTCGAGGGCGCGGGCCACCTCGAGGACGGTGGTCTCGTCCCAGGGCTTGCCGATCACCTGCAGGCCGAGCGGCAGACCCGCGGCCGAGAGCCCGGCCGGCACCGAGATCCCGGGCAGCCCGGCGAGGTTGACCGTGACGGTGAACACGTCGTTCAAATACATGGCCACGGGATCGTCGCTCTTCTCGCCGATCCGGAAGGCGGCGGAGGGTGCGGTCGGGGTCAAGAGCGCGTCGCAGCGCGCGAAGGCCGCCTCGAAGTCCTCGACGATCCGGCGCCGGACCTTCTGCGCCTTGAGATAGTAGGCGTCGTAATAGCCGGCCGAGAGCACGTAGGTGCCGATCAGGATCCGCCGGCGGACCTCGGCACCGAACCCTTCCCCGCGGGTCTTCTTGTAGGTCTCGACCAGATCGCGGCCGGCGACCCGGAGCCCGTAGCGCATGCCGTCGTAGCGGGCGAGGTTGGAGGAGGCCTCGGCCGGCGCCACGATGTAGTAAGTCGGCAGCGCGTAGCGGGTGTGCGGCAGCGACACCTCGACGAGCTCGGCGCCCTGCGCCCGCAGCCAGTCGGCCCCTCGGGCCCAGAGGGTCTCGATCTCGCTGGGCATGCCGTCGAGGCGGTACTCCTTCGGAATCCCGATCCGCAGCCCCTCGACCCGGCCGCGCAGCTCGCCGGACCAGTCCGGCACCGGCAGCTCGGCCGAGGTGCTGTCCTTCGGATCGAAGCCCGCCATCGCCTGGAGGAGGAGGGCCGCGTCCGCGACCGAGCGGGCGAAGGCGCCCGCCTGGTCGAGCGAGCTCGCGAAGGCGACGATGCCGAAGCGCGAGCAGCGGCCGTAGGTCGGCTTGATGCCGACGATGCCGCAGAAGCTCGCCGGCTGGCGGATCGAGCCGCCGGTGTCGGTGCCGGTGGCGGCGGGGCAGAGGAAGGCCGCGACGGCCGCCGCCGAGCCGCCCGAGCTGCCGCCCGGCACGAGCGGCGGGCTCGAGCCCGGCGGCGTCCAGGGATTGACCACGGGCCCGAAAGCCGAGGTCGTGTTCGACGAGCCCATCGCGAACTCGTCGAGATTGGTCTTGCCGAGCAGGACCGCTCCCGCCGCCCAGAGCCGCGCGGTCACCGTCGATTCGTAAGGCGGCACGAAGTTCGCGAGGATCCGCGAGCCCGCGGTGGTCCGCACGCCTTCGGTGCAGAACAGGTCCTTGACCGCGATCGGTAGGCCCTCGAGCAGGCCGCCCTCGCCGCGTGCGAGGCGCGCATCGGCCGCCTCCGCCATGGCGAGCGCCCGCTCCGGGGTCTCGGTGATGAAAGCGTTGAGCGCTCGATTGCGCTCCATCGCCGCGAGGCAGGCGCGGGTGAGCTCGACCGCCCCGATCGCGCGCCGGCGCAAGAGATCGCGCGCCTCGACCAGGCCGAGCCGCTCGAGGCGCGTCATTCGACCACCCTGGGCACGACGAAGAACCCGTCCTCGCGCTCCGGCGCGTTCGCGAGGATCGCCTCGCGGCAGAAACCGTCGGCCACCACGTCCGGCCGCCAGGCGCGGCGGATCGGGTGGACGCTGCGCAGGGGCTCGATCCCCTGCGTGTCGACCTCGCCCAGCTGCTCCACCCAGGCGAGGATGCCGGAGAGCTCGCCCGCGAGAGCGTCGAGCTGGTCCTCGGGCACGGCGATACGGGCGAGATCGGCCACCCGTGCCACGGTGGCCCTGTCGAGGGACATGGGCGGGAACCTCGTCGCGACGGCCGGATGCGCCCCGGCGCAGTGTCGGGAGT
>DAIOUO010000106.1:0-9901 GCA_036759485.1 Geminicoccaceae bacterium
CCTCTCCTTCGTTCTGGGGCTGATCTTTCTGGTCTTCCCCGAGCCGCGGCGCGCCCGCCCCTGGCGCGAATGGAGCGTGAGCCTCGGGTTCGTCGCCTTCTACCTCTTCATGGCGATCGACCTCGTGCGCGCGCTCTCCGCCCGCGGCGAGGCGCAGGGAGCGGTCTGGTTCCTCTCGGCGATCGCCCTCCTCGCGCTCCTCACCCTCCCGATCCCGGCCCTTTCCGGCGAGCGCGACCGGATCCCGCCGCGCGACTGGATCCTGGCGGCGGCGGCGGCTTCGGTCTCGCTCTATTTCGTCCTCTTCTTCGAGGAGATCTTCGTCCGCCGGGTCGGCTCGCCCGTCGCCACCGATTACATGATGGGCGTGGTGGCGATCCTGGTCGTGCTCGAGGCCACCCGGCGGACCATGGGCCTGTCGCTGCCGATCATCGGCGTGGCCTGCCTGCTCTACGGCATGTGGGGCCCCTACCTGCCGGGCCCCCTCGCCCATCGCGGCTATTCGATCCTGCGGATCGTCAATCACATCTACATCGGCACCGAGGGCATCTACGGCATCGCGGTCGGCGTCGTCGCGACCTACGTTTTCCATTTCGTGCTGTTCGGTGTGCTCATGCAGCTCACCGGGATCGGCAAGCTGTTCATGGACCTGGCCGCCATCCTCGCCGGCCGGCGGGTGGGCGGCGCCGCCAAGGTCTCGGTCGTCTCTTCGGGCCTGTTCGGCATGATCTCGGGCAGCGCCATCGCCAACACGGTGACGACCGGGGCGCTGACCATACCGATGATGAAACGGACCGGCTTCTCGCCGCGCTTCGCCGGTGCGGTCGAGGCCTCGGCCTCCTGCGGCGGCCAGATCACCCCGCCGATCATGGGTGCCGCGGCCTTCGTGATGTCGGAGATGCTGGGCGTTCCCTACAACGAGCTGATCCTGGTCGCGATCGTCCCGGCCCTGTTCCACTACGTCGCGATCCTGCTCATGGTCCATCTCGAGGCGCGCCGGCTCGGCCTCTCCGGGATGGACCCGGCCCTGATCCCGCGCCTCGGCGCGGTCGTGCGCGGCTCCTGGCACCTCCTGATCCCGCTCGCCGTCACGGTGGCGCTCCTCTTGATGCGCTACACTCCCTTCCTCGCCGCCTTCTGGGGCATCCTGCTCACCGTCGCCTGCTCCTACCTGCCGCTCCTTCTGCGTCCGCTGGGCTTCACGGCCGTCGACCCTTCCTCCGCACTGCGCCCGCGGGCGCTCGTTCAGGGCCTCGAGCTCGGCGCCAAATACGCCCTCGGGATCGGTGCCGCCTGCGCGTGCGTCGGCTTCATCCTCGGCATCGCGACGCTCTCCGGCATCGGCTTCAAGTTCTCGGCCGCGGTGCTCGACTTCGCGGGCGGCCTCGCCGACCTCCTCCTGGCCCTCGATCCCCTGGGCCTCCTCTCGCGCCACGGCCTCACGCTGTTCTTGGCGCTCCTCCTCGTCGCGATCGCCTGCATCGTGATGGGAGCCGGGATCCCGACCACGCCCACCTACATCATCCTGGCCTCGATCGCGGCCCCCGCACTCGCCGATCTCGGGGTGCCGCAGCTCGCCACCCACTTCTTCGTCTTCTACTACGGGGTCTTGGCCGACGTGACGCCGCCCGTGGCCTTGGCCGCCTTCGCCGGAGCGGCGATCGCCGGTGCCGAGCCGATGCGGACGGGCCTGACAGCCTTCCGGCTGTCGATGGCCAAGGCGCTCGTCCCCTTCATGTTCGTCTACGCGCCGAGCCTCCTGCTCGTGAACTTCTCCTGGAGCGAGTTCCTGATCGCCACCGGCTCGGGCCTGTTGGGCGTGACCGCGCTCGCGGCCGCCTTCATCGGTTTCTTCCGCACCCCGCTCGGTCCGGCGATGCGGACCGGCCTCGCCGTGGCCGGCCTCCTCCTCGTCGGCAACGAGCCCTCCAGCCTCGCGATCGGCACCGCGCTCGCCCTTTCGCTCCTGGGCGCCGACCTGCTCGCCGAACGCCGGCTCCGTGCATACCCGGCAATGACCGACGGTCGGCTCGGCCGCTCCGGCCCCGGCCCGTCAATCGGCCGTTAAACGCGCTCCACTAGCTCTGCCGGTGGCCGCTCCAGAGGGAGCCGAGGGGAGCTCGACGGCGTGGCACGCGCCGGAACGGTTCGTCATCCGCAGGACGGCACGGCAGCCGCACGGCTCGGCCGCCGTCTCGGCATCGTCTGGGCATCCGCGCTCGCGATCGTGGCGGCGATCGTGGTCGTGGGCGGGCTCTGGCTCGAGCGGCTCGACCTCGAGCTCGCCCACATCGCCGGGGCGCTCGCCGAGGCGGCGGCCCGTCGCCAGGACATCAAGCGGATCGCCGCCTCGCTGCCGGATCTGGCGCAGCCGGAGGACGCCCCGGCTGCGATCGCCGAGCTCGAGGACGCCCTCGCCCACCTGCGCGAGAGCGGGATCGACACGGGCGACGGGACGGACGCGCCCTCCGCCGGGGCGGCCGAGCCGGGCGCGGAGCGCCACACGGCGGAGATGCCCGCCGCCGACGGCCGATCCTTCGGCGAGCGCCTCGAGCGGGTGCTCTCGGCCGTCCGGGCGGGCGAGCCGCCCGGTCCGGAGACCCTGGGCGAGCTCCGCCGCGAGGTCGCGGGCCCCTTGTTGGCCGCCAGCGAGCGCGGCTTCGCCCGCCTCGCCGAACGCCGCAACGCGCTCGCCGCGCGCGCCCATGGTGCGCGACGGCTGCTGCTCGGCGGCCTGTTGCTCACCATCCTGGCCGAGGCGCTCCTGCTGTTCCGCCCCTTGACGCGCCGGCTCGTGGTCCAGGCGAGCGAGCTCGAGCGGCTCGCCCGGCTCGACCCCACGACCGGACTGCTCTGCCGGGGCGCTTTCCTCGCCGCCCTCGACCGCGAGCTCGCGACCAAGCGGCCGCTCGTCCTCGTGCTGATCGACCTCGACCATTTCAAGGAAGTCAACGACGGCGACGGGCACGCCGCCGGCGACACCGTGCTGCGAACCGTGGCGGCGCGCATGCGCGAGGTGTTGCGCGCGAGCGACAGCATCGGCCGTGTCGGCGGCGACGAGTTCGCCTGCCTTCTGCCCGAGGTGGCGGGTGCCAGACCGGTCGAGACGGTCGTCAACCGGCTCCGCGCCGCCTTGCACGAGCCGGTGCCGTTCGGCGACCGGCTGCTGCGCAGCGGTGCGACCCTGGGTATCGCCCGCTATCCGGACGACGCGCGCAGCGCCGATCAGCTCCTGCGTGCCGCCGACGAGGCACTCCTGCGCGCCAAGCGCAACCAGCGGGGCGGTGTCGGCCGGGCGAGCCCGGACGATGCGCCGCGCATCGAGCGGCTGATCGCGGCCCTCCGGGCGCTCGACCAGGCGGGGCCCGAGGACCGTCTGCCGGGCCTCGACGCCGCCCTCCAGCCGATCGCCGTGATCGCCGCGGACCCGCTCGATCCCGCGGCCCTGCTCGGCTTCGAAGCCCTCGCCCGCTGGCACCATCCCACCCTGGGCGCCATCGTCCCCGACGAGCTCTTCCCGACCGCCGCGGCGACCGGCCGAGCCGCCCGGCTCGGCCGCGCCATCCGTCGTCGGGCTCTGGCCGCCTTCGCCGGTCTCGGCCCCGAGGCGATCGAGGGCCGCTACCTCGCGGTCAACCTCGCACCGACCGAGGTCACGAATCCGGACCTCGAGGCCGAGCTCGAGGCCGATCTCGGCGACAGCGGCCTGCCCTGGTCGGCGCTCTGCCTCGAGATCACCGAGCAGCTCCTGCTCGATCGGGTGTCCGACGAGCGCCTCGCCCGGCTCCTCCGCCTGCACGACCGGGGCGTGCGTCTCGCCCTCGACGATTTCGGCACCGGCAGCTCGGGCCTCGCCCAGCTGCTCCGCCTGCCGATCGACATCCTCAAGATCGACCGCCGCTTCGTGGCCGCCGTGACGCGCGACGAACGGGCCCGCGAGATCGTCCGCGCCACGCTCGGCCTGGCGAGCGGACTCGGGATCGAGGTGATCGCCGAAGGCATCGAGGAACCGGCCCAGGCGGCACTCCTGGCCCAGCTCGGCTGCCGGGCGGGCCAGGGTTGGCTGATCGGTCGTCCGCTGCAGGGCGAGGCGCTGCAGGCCTTCTGGCGCGACCGCATGCGGCCGGCCGCCGAAAACGTCGTGGCGCTTCGCGCCTGAGCCGAACCGCCCCTCTCGGACCCGCTCGCCAGGCCGTCCGCAGCGAGCGCGAGCGTACCGTCGTACGGCCGACGCCCCGAGGCGGCTCGCTCCGCGAGAGGGATCGAGGCGGGCCCTTTCGGGCCGTTCCGGCCGTCGCCGACCGCGTACCCCCGCGATCAGATACCCGGGAGAGCCGGCTCGGCCGGGCGCACGCCGCCCGGCTCGGCGAGCGGCTGCGGAACGGTCGCCCGCGCCATCGCCTCCTCGAGCAGGCGGAGGAAGGCGAGCGTCGCGCCGGCCTGGTCGAGATGCGGCTCGCTCGCCCGCGGCGGCCGGGCGGCGAGCCGAGCGATCGCCTCGCCCATCCCGGCCGCCACCCCGGCCCCCCCCCGGGGCCGGGGCCGCCGGCGGCACGAGCAACGCGCGGGTCGGGTCGGTTCCGAAACCCTGGACGATTTCGGCCGGGCCACTGTGCGCCAACACCACGACCGGTGCTCCGAGCAGCATCGCCTCGACCAGGGCACAGCCGCCGTCCTCGTTGGTGCCGGCGAACAGTACGCAACCGGCCTCTCGCACGAGCTCGAAGCAGCGTCGCCGCGGCACCCGGCCGAGGAACCGGACCCGACCCTCGAGTCCGAGCTCGACCACCCGCCGCCGCAGGCGCGGCTCCTCGGGCCCCTCGTTGGCGAAGACGAGCTCGGTCCCGGCGGGTGCCGCGCGCAACGCCTCGAGCGCCAGCATCGGCCCTTTGCGGGCGTGCAGCGTCGAGGGAAAGAGGACGAAGCGGCCGCGTTCGCGCGGCGGCAGCGCCGGCACCTCGGTGAGCAGCGCCCGGTTGAAGATCCGCGCCCGGTGGGCGACGTCAGCCGGCAGGACGGCGAGCGTGGCACGGCACTCGACCAGAACCCGATCGGCCTGCCGCATGGTCCGCCGGGTCGCAGGCAGCCGTGCCGCTGCTCCCAGAACGAACCGCTCGAGCGCCCGTTCGGCCAGACCGCGGGCACCGAGCACGGGCAACAGTGGCGGTGGCGTGCGGGTCGCACCACCGACCGGGCCCCAGACGCTCGGGACGCCGAGCCCGACGACCGGGCTCGGCAGCCAGTAGCAGCCAAGAGCGGCGTGTACCGCGAGAGCGGCCCGGCCCGCCCCGGCGAGCTCGCGCGCGACGCGCTCGGCCGCATCGAGCCAGGCTACGTAGTCGAGGAAGTGCCCCTTGGGGAGGAGCCCGGCGAGCCCACGATGCGGCCCGGGCGGCGAGGCGACCGCCACCGGCTCGATCGGCACCTCGGGATGTTCCGCGCACCAAGCGCGGATCGACGGCTCGCAGTCCGGCCGCACGAGGAGAAGGACCCGGCCGAGCCGGGCCGCGGCGCGTGCCATGCCCCAGGCGGCGGCCCATTCCGAGCCGCGGTCGGGGGCCGCCAGCCAGGCGAGGAGGAGTATCGTTGGCGTGGCTCCACTCGACCTGGACACGCGCCCGTCCCGATCCTATGCACGGCAATGTGGAATATTACAACGCCGCCATACACCTGTCAGCAGAAAAACGCGGCACTTCGTACCCTTTGAGCGCAAGCGCGCGCCCGCCCTCCGGGACCGACGCGCGCGAGCGGCCCGACGACCGGCGTCCCCGTGGTTGACAGGTGCGCCGCCGCGCATCTCTCTGCCCGCCTGCGGAGCGGCCGTGACGACATCCGAGCCTTCCCACCCCCGTTCGACCGGCACCGCCCGCCCGCGCTTCTGGCGCGGGCTCGCCCGAGTAGCCCAGGTGGTGCTTCTCGATGGTCTGTGGCGGACCGCCGCGGTCCTCGAGCCGGACCGGGCCGGTGCCCTCGGGGGTGCCCTGTTCGCCACCTTCGGGCCCCGCTCGCGGGATCAGCGGCGGCTCTTGGCCAATCTGCGCATCGTGCAGCCGGCTGCGGAGGAGGCCGAGCTCCGCCGGCTCGCCCGAGCCTGCTGGCGCCAGTTCGGCCGGGTGGTGGGCGAATATCCGCACCTCGCCCGGCTGGCCGAGGAGCCGGGCCGGGTGGAGCTCGTCGACCGGTTCGGCCTCGCCCGGGCCACGGCCGGCCGGCCCGCGCTCCTGGTGGCCGCCCATCTCGCCAACTGGGAGTTGCCGGCCGCCGTCGCCGCCCGCCTCGGTGTGCCGATCACCGTGGTCCACGCGCCGCGCGCGGACCCGCGGATCGAGGTGCTCCTGCAGCGCCGGCGGAGCGCACTCGGCTGCCGTTTCCTGCCGAAGGACGCGGGCCCGCACGCCCTCCTCAAGGAACTGCGGGCCGGCCGTTCGCTGGGCCTCCTCCTCGACCAACGGCACGACGAGGGCGAGCCCGTGACCTTCTTCGGACGCCCTGCCTGGGCACCGATCGCCCCCGCCCTGATCGCCGCGCGGCTCGACGTCCCCTTCGTCCCCGTCCGGGTCGAGCGGCTCGAGGGCGCCCGCTTCCGCCTCACCCTCGAGCCGCCGATCGCGCCACGCCCGCTCGGCGAGCCGCGGGCGGTGGCCCGCGACACGATGCAGCGGCTCTACGCCCTCTTCGAGGCCTGGATCGCCGAACGGCCCGAGCAGTGGCTCTGTATCAAGCGGCGCTGGCCCGACCCCGGCAAAGCGAAGTGGAGGGCGAAGCTCGCTGTCGGCCCCTCGCCGGAGAGCGGTGCGGCCGGTGCGGGTCGCCCTACCGACCTTGATCGGGGGGCGCCACTCCCCTAGGTCTGCCTCGGGGATCGTGCGCCGTCGGCCGGTCCGGCCGATCCGGTGCATCGATCGTAGGGCCGCGCGGCACCGGAACCGCCGGCCGCGGGAGCGCCTCGAGCGGATGGGAGCGACGGTGACCGAGCCTCGGATCGGGGCGCTTTCGGGCGAGACGGTCCGTATCGACCGCTTCCACCCCTGTCCGATCGATCCCGGTTGTGCACATTGTCGGGCGGGGGAGGCGTGGCCGGCCTGGCGTTTCGTCCACCGCGCCTACTGCATCTCGCTGGCCGACCGGCCCGACCGGGCCGCGCTCGCCGCCGCCGAGCTGCACCGCGTCGGGCTCTGCCGGCGGGTGCTGTTCTATCGACCCGACCGCCATCCCACACGGGTCATCGAGGGCATCTGGGAGAGCCATCGCGCGGTCGCCCGGCACGCCCAGGAGACCGGCGCCCGCAATGCGCTGATCCTCGAGGACGATGTCGCCTTCGCGCCCTGGGTCGGCCGGCGCACGTTGGCCGCGGTCGAGGCCGCGATGGCGGCCCTGCCGCCCGACTGGACGATCTTCTTCCTCGGTCACTGGCCGCTCAAGGCGCGCTTCGTGACCCCCAACCTCTTGCGCACCTCCTCGGCCTGCGCGCACGCCTACATCGCGAGCCCGCGGCTCCTGGCCTGGCTCGCCGCCAACCCCTTCTCCAAGGAGCGCCGCGAGCGCGAGCGGATCGCCGGCGGCGGGATCGACGCCTCCTACGCCCGGCTGCCCGAGGCCTTCGCCTTCTTCCCCATGCTCGCCACCCAGGCCGCCCGCGGCAGCGACCACATGGCCGAGAAGAAGCGCAACAAGCCGATCCGCAAACTCAAGCACCTCGTCACCCGCACCGATCTGGGCGAGTTCCTGCTCGCCCGGATGATGCGGCCCAACGAGCTCGCGATCGCTGCCGTCGCCGCCGGGATCGCGCTCGCCGGCTGGCTCGGCCGCCGCCTCGCCCCGGACCGTGCCGGAGCCCGACCCTAGAGCGCCGGCACCTCCTCCTCGAGCGGCGGCAGACCGAGCTTGGCGGCGACGAGCTCGGCGAGCGGCCAGGAGGCGGTGAGCCCCGGGCTCTCGATCCCGAGCAGGTTGACGAGGCCAGCCACTCCGTGCTCGGCCGGACCCTGGACCAGGAAGTCGACGGCCGGTGCACCTTCCGGCGCGAGCTTGGGGCGGATCCCGGCGTAACCCGGCTCGAGCGCGCCGTCGGGCAGCTCCGGCCAGTATTTCCGGACCGCGGCGTAGAACCGTTCGGCCCGCCTCGGATCGACGTCGTAGTCGATCTGCTCGACCCATTCGACGTCCGGCCCGAAGCGGCACTGCCCGCCGAGATCGATCGTGACGTGCACCCCGAGTCCGGCCGCTTCCGGTACGGGATAGATCAGCCGGGAAAAGGGCGAACGACCGGAGAGCGTGTAATAATTCCCCTTGCAGAGCCAGCCCCGCGGCACGAGCGTCGGGTCGAGCCCCTCGATCCGGCGGGCCAGCCCCGGGGCGTGCAGGCCTGCGCTGTTGACGAGATGGCGTGTGCGCAGCCGCATCGGCTCCGCCCCGCCCACCTCGAGCTCGAGTCCGCCCTCGACCACTCTGGCCCGCTCGAGCGGGGCGTGGAAGGCGATCATGGCACCGCGGTCCTCGGCGTCGCCGCGATAGGCGAGCATCAGCGCGTGGCTGTCGACGATCCCGGTGGTGGGAGACCAGAGCGCTCCCGTGCAGCGCAGCGCCGGCTCGAGCGCCGTCGCCCGCTCGGCCGGCCAGCGCTCGAGGTCGGGCATGCCCAGTGCTTCGGCGTTGGCCTTGATCCGATCGAGCGTGGCGTTCTGCTCCTCGCTCGTCGCGACGATCAGCTTGCCGCAGCGGCGATAGGGCACGCCCTTGGCCTCGCAGTAGCGGTAGAGCCACCATTTGCCGGCGATGCAGCAGCGCGCCTTGAGGCTACCCTTCGGATAATAGATCCCGGCGTGGATCACCTCGCTGTTGCGCGAGGAAGTCTCGGTGCCGATCGCCCCCTCTTTCTCGAGGACGACCACCTCGAGACCGGCGAGCGCCAACCGCCGGGCGACCGCGAGGCCGACCACCCCGGCACCGACCACCACCGCCTCGACCGTCTCCATCACCCCTCCCCGCGGGCGAGGACCAGGAGCCGCTCGCGCGCGAGCCCGAGCGCCACCCCCGCATCCAGGATGTCGGCCAGGCTCTTCTCGTCGATCGGGATGCCCTCGACCAGGCGCCGGGCCCGGCTCTCGCGCTCGGGCTCGCCAGGCAGCCGGACCCGGTCGATGCCCGGTGCCGGCCGCGCCGATCGGATCCACCGGGCCACCGCCTCGACCGCCACCGGACCACGTTCGCCGGCGGCGAAGCGCTCGGGATCGATCAGGATCGCGAGCATCGAGTTCACGACCGCGTGCCGCATCGGATCGGTGATCGTCTGGCCGCCGATCAGAGCCGCGCCCAACAGCTCGCACAGGACCGCGAGGCCCGAGCCCTTGTGCGCGCCGAAGGCGGTGAGCGCACCCTCGAATCGGTCGACCATCGGGCCGGGATCGGTGGTCGGCCGGCCCTCGCGGTCGATCAACGTGCCCTCGGGCACCGGCGATCCCTTGTTGCGCGCGACCCGTGCCTTGCCGAAGGCGATCGTGGATGTCGCCATGTCGAGGAGTGCGACCGGCGGCTCGCCCGGCCGGCCGGGCACCACGGCGCAGAAGGGGTTGGTGCCGAGCCGCGCCTCGGCCGCCCCGTAGGGCGCCACGATCGGGTCGTGGTCGGCCACGTTGACCCAGAAGATGCCCGCCATACCGGCGGCCGCCGCCTGCTCGCCATAGGTGCCGATCCGGCCGATGTGGCAGCTGTCGCGCAGGGCCACGACCGCGGCCCCGAGCGTCCGCGCCCGTTCGATCGCACGCGCCACCGCCTCCCGTGCCATCCGCTGGCCCACTCCCCGGCCGGCATCGAGCACGATCACGGCGCCCAGATCGGCCACCGTGCGGAGCTCCCGGTTGGGCACGAGGCAACCCTCGCGGAAGACCCGCACATAAGTCGG
>DAIOUO010000107.1:0-9878 GCA_036759485.1 Geminicoccaceae bacterium
CTACACCCGCAACCTGCCGATCCTCTCGACGCTACAGGCCTGGCCGCACGGGTTCGAGAGCCCGTTCAAGGCGGAAGTCTATTTCTGCTCGACCCGGATCTTCACCGATCTCAAGTGGGGTACGAAGAACCCGGTGATCCTGCGCGATCCGGAGTTCGGGCCGGTGCGGCTGCGCGCCTTCGGCACCTACGCCATCCGGATCAAGGACCCGGCCGTCTTCCTGCGCGAGGTCGTGGGCACGGACGGGCACTTCACGGTCGACGAGATCTCCGATCAGCTCCGCAACCTCATCGTCACCCGTTTCGGAACCGTGCTCGCGAGCTCGGGGATCCCGGTGCTCGATCTCGCCGCCAATACCGAACAGCTCGGCAACTACGTTGCCGGCAGGCTCGCGCCGGAGTTCGCCAATTACGGCCTCGAGCTCGTGACGCTCCTGGTCGAGAACGTCTCCTTGCCGCCCGAGGTCGAGCAGGCACTCGATCGACGGACGGCGATGGGGGTCGTGGGCGATCTCTCGCGCTACGCCCAGTACCAAGCGGCCGAGGCGATGCGGATGGCGGCCCAGAGCCCGGGGCCGGCCGGCACCGGGATCGGATTGATGCTCGGTCAGGCTCTGGGAGCCCAGGTCGCGAGCCCGCGGGGCCCGCGGCCCGCCGAGCCGACCGCGGTACCCCCGCCGCCTCCCCAGCCACCCGCTCGGCAGTGGCATTTGGCCGAAGGCGGCAAGGCCACGGGTCCCTTCCCCACCGAGGAGCTGGCGCGGCGGATCGCCGCCGGCACGCTGCGGCGCGAGACGCTGGTCTGGTCGCCGGGCATGACCGGCTGGATGGCCGCGGGACAGGTGGCGGAGCTCGCCGGCCTGTTCGAGACGACGCCGCCACCGCTCCCCGGCAGCGCCTGAACCGATGCGGCTAGGCCCCTGGGGCCGGCGCGTCGAGACCGACGCCCGGGCGACGGGTGGGGTGCTGGTCAGCGCACCGCCGCCCCACACCTTCGTGTGCGAGCAGTGCGGTGCCGTGCTCGCCTTCGAACCCGGTGCCCAAGAGCTGGTCTGCCGCTATTGCGGGCACGCCAATCGGCCGGCCGAGGTGGCCGGGGCGGTGGTCGAGAACCGCCTCGACGCCGTGCTCGCCCGGCTCGCCGACGAGCCGCCACCGGCACCGATCCCGCGCAGCTGCGAGCAGTGCGGCTACGCCTTCACCCTGCCCGCCGGACGGCACGCCGGCACCTGCCCCTCCTGCGGCAGCCCCACGGTGGCCGACCCGGCCGCCGCGCGGGCGATCGCACCGGACGGCATTCTGCCCTTCGTGATCGCCGAGCCGGAGGGCCGTCGGCTGGTCCGTGACTGGCTGCGAGCCCTCTGGTTCGCGCCCTCGCGGCTCGCCGAGGAAGCGCGGACCGGCAGTCGGCTCGAAGGGCTCTACGTTCCGCACTGGACCTTCGATGCGCGGGCCGACAGCCGTTACGTCGGGCGGCGGGGCGATGTCTATTACGAGACCCGCATCGTCGAGCGGGTGGTGAACGGCCACCGGGTCCGCCAGGCGGTGCAGGTGCCTAAGATCCGTTGGACGCCGGTCGAGGGACGCGTCACCCGGAGCTTCGACGACCTCTTGGTGGTGGCAGGCGCCGAGCTTCCTCGCCACCTGGTCGAGCGACTCGAGCCCTGGGACCTGCAGGGCCTCAAGGCCTACGCTCCGCACTACCTCGCGGGCTTCGCAGCCGAGCTCTACACGGTGCCGGTGCGGGCGGCACACGAGCAGGCCAAGGCGGCGATCCGGGCCGCGGTCGAGCGCGACGTCCGGCTCGACATCGGCGGCGACCAGCAGATGATCGACCGCCTCGAAATCGATCTCGCCGAAGAGACCTACAAGCTCGTGCTGCTGCCGGTCTGGGTGGCGAGCTTCAAGTTCCTCGGCAAGGATTATCGGGTCCTGGTCAACGGCCGGACCGGCGAGGTGCACGGCGAGCGGCCGTGGAGCGTTTGGAAGATCCTGGGCGCGCTCGCACTCGTGCTTTTCGTTCTGGCCGGGCTCGTGCTCCTGGGCCAGGCCGGCTCGGGCCAGTTCGCCCTCACTCCGCCCCTGCGCTGACGCCCGCTCGGCGGTTGCGTGGCAGCCCTTCGACCGCGAGGCCGAGGAGCGGAATCTCGACCCGCAGCGGGGCGGGCTCGGGCGGACGCCAATCGCGGGCGCGGTAGAGAACGAGCTCCTGGTCGGGAAGCGGCCGATAAGGAACGGCGCGGATCGGGACGCGGGCGAGCTCGACGAAGCGGTCGGAAGCGAGAACGCGTTCGAAGCGCGCCATGACCTCGAGATCGGTCCAGAAGTCGGCCTGGGCCAGGACGAGATCGACCCCTTCGCGGGAGAGGCGCTGGGCGATCTCGGCCTCGCTCAAGAGGTTCTCCTTGACCCCGAGGGTACGGCGGGCCTCGACCTCCAAGAGGAGCTTGTCGGCGCGCAGGACCCCGAGATCGTCGCGGCCGGCCGCCCGGAGCCAGAAGACGAGGGTGCCGTCGCGCTCGCCCGCGACGAGCACGGTCGAGCCCGGCCGAGCCAGAGCCGCGGCCGTCGCGGCGGCATCGCGGTAGCCGAGGATCGCGGGCGGACGCGCCAGAAGGAGACCCTGGGCGAAGGCCACGAGGCCGACGAGGAGTGCGATCCGCCCACCCCACGGGCCGGGCAGGAGCCGCCCGAGAGCCAAGAAGCCGAGCGCCACGAGCGGGGCCAAAAGATGGAGGCCCTGGCGATCCTCTTTGAGCGCCACGAAGGAGAAGAAGAGCCAGGCGAAGCCCAGCCAGCCCAACAGGAGCGGCAACTCGCGGGAAAGGCGCGGGTCGCGCAACAGACGCCGGCCGGCGAGAAGCAGGAGGAAGGCCGCGACCAGGGCGCCGATCCCGCCCATGGCCGGGAGTTCGCGGACGTACCAGAGCCAACTCCAGGGGTTGGTCGGCTGCAGCGCGAGGTCGCCCGCACCCGCGAGGTTCACGAGGTTGTGGCGGCCGAAGACGAGTTGGTGGAGGGCCCAAGGGAGGACGAACAGGGCGAGTACCGCATGGGCCCGCCGGACGGTGCGGTCGCGCAGGGCGTCGGGGCCGAGGCGGAGCCAGGCCGCGAGCGGCAGGAGCGGCAAGGCGTAGAGGGTCGCGAACTTGGTCCAGATCCCGGCGGCGAGGCAGGTCACGCCCGCCCAGAGTGCCGCGGGCCGACCGACGCACAGCCAGGCGAGCAACGCCACGACCGCCCAGGCCGGCCAGGTGGCGGCCGGCACCTCGAGCATCACCTGCCGGCTCCAGAACGCGACCGCCGGGCTGCCGAGGAGAACGAGGGCGGCTCCGGCGCCCCCCCAGGGACCCAGGAAGGGGCGCAGGAGGACGACCATGGCGAGGCCCAGGGCCAGAGCGTGCCCCGCCACCGGTAGAAGGCTCACCGTCTCGTCGATCCCGAAGAGGAGAACGAAGGGTACGCTCAGCGCGGCGAACAGCGGGGGATAAAAGAAGACGGTGAGGGCCGGCCAGGTCAGATAGTACTCGAAGGCCCACCGGATCGGCCGATCGAGCGGCATCTCGCGCAGGAAATCGGCGAGCAGCACGCCGTTGAGGGCGTGCCGGGGCGCGTCGCTCCAGAGAAAGCCGTCCGGTGCCGGGGCGGTGAGATAGAGGGCGAGCACGGCCGCGACGACCAGGGCCGTGCTCGCGAGGTCGGCGAGCCTGCGGGTGGGCGCCGGTTCCCCCGGGCCGGGACGCCCGCTCACGAGGCGAGGGAGTAGAGGTCGGCGGGCTCGGCCACGAGGTCCCAGGCGAGCCGCGTGCATACCGCGAGGACGAGGAGCGCGAACAGCACACGCAGCTGTTCGCCGCGCAGTGCACTTCCGGCCCGCGCGCCGAGCTGGGCCCCCACCACGCCGCCGACGATCAGGAGGAGAGCCAGCACGATGTCGACGGTGTGGTTGTTGTGGGCGTGTAAGAAGGTGGTGAGCGCGGTCACGCAGGCGACCTGGAGAAGCGAGGTCCCGACCACAACCCGGGTCGGCATACCGATGAGGTAGATCATGGCCGGGATCATGACGAAGGCACCCCCGACGCCCAGGACCGCGGCGAGCACGCCCACGACGACCCCGGCGGCGAGCGGGACGAGCGCGCTGATGTAGAGCCGCGATTCGGTGAAGCGGATCTTGAGCGGCAGGCGATGGACCAGGAGGTGGCGATGAGCCCGCTGGGGCGGCCGGGGTACCGGGCGACGCTGGGCGAGGAGCGCACGGCTGCTCTCGACGAGCATCAGGGTGCCCACCGTCGCGAGCAGGAGTACGAAGCCCACTGCGATCACCGTCTCGACCTGGCCGACCGAGCTCAGCCAGCGGAACAGTAGGACGCCTCCAGCCGATCCGATGAAGCCGCCGGCCGTCAGCACGAGGCCCATCTTGATGTCGACGGTACCGCGCTTGAGGTGAGCGAGGACCCCCGAGACGGAGGAGGCCAGGACCTGGGGCGCTGCGGTGCCGACCGCGACGGCCGGGGGAATGCCGATGAAGATCAGGAGCGGCGTGATCAGGAAGCCGCCGCCCACGCCGAAGACCCCGGAGAGGAACCCGACCGAGCCGCCGAGACCCAACAACAGGAGGAGGTTGGCCGAAAGCTCGGCGACCGGGAGATAGATGTCCATCGAGCGGGCAGCCCGCACCGGCAGGATGGAGGACTGACAAGCGCCTGGAGCGAGCCTGTCAAGTCGATGCCGAAGGTCACCACCCGATCACCGGGCGAGCGTGGCCTCGGGCTCACGCCCGGGCGGCCAGCGCCACGTCGCCCTCGCGGGAGAGCCGCCGGAGTGCGTCGCGGAAGGCCGTCACCGTCTCCTCCACCTCGGCTGGTCCGTGGGTCGCCGAGGCCAGCATGGCGAGCTGACCGTTGACGTCGACGCCGGCGAGGAGAAGCGCGAGCCGCAAACGGTGGACGAGCTTCGGCGGGCGCGCCTTGAGCTCGGCGAAGGGGAGCGCGTGCGGATCGAACCTCGAGGGATCGATCGGGCGGCCCTCCGGGTTCGGGAAGACGTGAATGCCCGAGAAGGTGCCGTAGGCCGCCCAGGCGAGCCCGAGCTCCGCGAACAGCTCGTTGAGCCGCGCACGCAGGCTCGCGGCGGTGGCATTGGCCCGGGCGCAGGGCTCGCCCGTGGCGATGAGGCCGAGGGCCGCGATGCCGGCGGCGGCGGAGACGGGGTTGGCGTTGAACGTACCGGGATGGGCGATCTTCTCTTCGCCGCGCTCGCGGGTTCGCGCGAAGTCGAGGACCTCCAGGATCTCCGCGCGGCCGCCGACGGCTCCACCGGGCAGACCGCCGGCCACGATCTTGGCGAAGGTCGCGAGGTCGGGGCGGACGCCGTACACCGCCTGGGCACCGCCGGGTGCGACGCGAAAGCCCGTGACCACCTCGTCGAAGATCAGCAGGACACCGTGTCGCTCGGTGAGCTCGCGCAGCGCCTGCGGAAAGCCGTCCCGGATCGGCACCATGCCGAAGGAGGCCCCGGTGGGCTCGAGGATCACCGCGGCGATCTCTCGGTCGGTCGCCAGCACGTCGGCCACGGCGCGGAGGTCGTTCGGATCGCAGAGCACGACGTTCTCGGCCACGGCATCGAGCACCCCGCGCGTGGCGGTCCCGTCCATGTGGCTCTGCCAGCCCGAGGTCATGTGGTCGTGCCAGCCGTGGAAGTGGGTTCGGAACCGGAGGATCTTGCGCCGCCGGGTGAAGGCACGGGCGAGCCGCACCGCCATCAGGGTCGCCTCGGTGCCCGAGCTCGTGAAGCGGAGGCGCTCGCAGGCCGGCACGAGCGCGCGGATCGCCTCGGCCCAACGGATCTCGAGCGGATGGTTGGCGCCCGGATGGGTCATGGTGGCGAGCGCGCGCGAGGCCGCTTCGGTGACCACCGGGTGGCAATGGCCGAGCAGCAGTGCTCCGTGGCCGCCGAACCAGTCGACGTAGCGGTTGCCGTCGACGTCCCATTTGTGCGGTCCGAAGGCACGCTCGACGTAGATGCCATAGGGCTCGAGGAAGCGGCCGTCGTGGGTCACGCCCGAGGGGAACAACTCCCGGGCTCGCTCGGCGAGCCGAGCCGAGCCCGGCGTGCGCGCGCGATAGGCGTCTTCGAGCGTGCGGTTGTCGTGCAGCGGGCCCATGGCGCGGGTCTCCCGATCGGGACCGACGCGAGCCTAGCAGGCCGCCCACCGCCCGAAAGCGTCCGGCAGCGCATGTCGGCGACGCACAACCGGCCGATCGCGTGGCGGCCCGGCGATTTCCCGGCCCCCGAAACGGCCCTAGGATGGCCGCGTCATGGACAGCCCAACCCGAGCCGCCGGGTCCGTCCCGCCGATGCGGCGTCACGAGCGGCGATCCGGCATCGGACGCACGCCGGCCGCGCTGCGGTCGCCGCCGAGCGCTGCCGCCCCTCGAGCGCCCTTCCGCATCGTGGCGCAGGCGGTCGGGTGGCTGCTCCTGTTGCTCGCCGGGGCGATGCTCCTCCCGATGGCGGTCGACCTTGCGGACGGTCACCGCGACTGGCTGGGTTTCGCGGGTAGCTCCCTCGCTACGCTGTTCGTAGGCGTGGCGTTGCTCCTCACCACCCGCGGCCCGTTGCCGCCGATCGACGTGCGAACGGGCTTTCTGCTCACCTCGCTGACCTGGGCCGCGATCGCCTGGTTCGGCTCCTTGCCGTTCCAGCTCGGCAGCGTCCGCCTTTCCACCACGGACGCGGTTTTCGAGACGGTCTCGGGCCTCACCACGACCGGCTCGACGGTGATCGTCGGGCTCGACACGGCGCCGCGCGGAGTCCTGCTCTGGAGGTCCCTCCTCCAATTCGTGGGCGGCGCCGGGATCGTGCTCATCGGTCTCGTGATGCTGCCGTTCCTGCGGATCGGCGGCATGCAGCTGTTCCGCACCGAGAGCTCCGACAAGTCGGACAAGCTCCTGCCGTCGACCGGCGCCATCGTGGGCCGGCTGCTCGGGATCTATCTGGCGCTCAACATTCTCTGTGCGCTCGCTCTCACGACGAGCGGGCTCGATCTGTTCGACGCCGTCAATCACGCGATGGCGGCCGTCTCGACCGGCGGCTTCTCGACCCGTGACGCCTCGCTCGGCGCCTTCGCGAACCCCACCGCCGAGTGGGTCCTGATCGTCTTCATGGTGCTCGGCGGACTGCCGTTCATGCGCTACCTGGCGATCCTCCAGGGCCGCCAGGAGCTGTTCTGGCGCGACAGCCAGATCCGGGTGTTCCTCGCGACCATCCTCGTCGTGTCGCTCCCGCTCGCGCTCTGGTTGGTCGCGAGCCAGGGGCGGCCCCTGCTCGCCGCGCTGCGGGTCGCGCTCTTCAACGTGGTCTCGGTGATCACGACCACGGGCTTCGCGAGCGAGGACTATCAGCTCTGGGGACTGCCGGTACTCGGCGTCTTCCTCGCCATCACCGTGCTCGGTGCCTGCACCGGCTCCACCGCCGGCGGGATCAAGATCTTCCGGATCCAGATCCTGTGGACCGCCTCGGTACTCTACGTGCAGAGCCTGATCCTGCCGAGCCGCGTCGTCCGGCCACACTATGCGGGCAGGCCGATCGACCAGGAGCTGATCGGTTCGGTATTGAGCTTCGTGTTCTTCTTCATCGGGACCTGGGGGGTCTTCACCGTCCTCCTCTCCGCCCTCGGCCTCGACCTCGTGAGCGCGATCTCGGGGGCCGCCACCGCCCTCGCCAATGTCGGCCCGGGGCTCGGCGAGATCATCGGCCCGTCCGGCAACTTCAAGCCGTTGAGCGACCCGGTGAAATGGGTGCTCGTGGTGGCGATGCTGCTCGGCCGACTCGAGTTCTTCACGATCCTCGTGCTCTTCCACCCGCTCTTCTGGCGCCGCTAGGTCAGGCCGAGACGAGCCGGTCCGATCTTCCGGACGACGGGCCGGCCTCGCCCAGGATCAGCTCGACCGCGCGGTCGGCGGCGTCCTCGAAGGGAGCCAGGACGAGATCGGCCCCGAGGCGGGCGAGCACGGTTTCTTCTGCCCGGCTGCGTGCGGCGACCGCGATCCGGCCACCGAAGCCGGCGGCCCGCAGGGCCTGGAGAATGGCCTTGCGCGGATCCTCGTGGGTGAGGCCACGGGCGAGCCCGGGCACGGTCACGACCACCCAACGTGCGGTCGAGAGGGGCAGTTGCGCGAGCCGCTCCGGGTCGCTCGCGTCGCCGTAGACGACGACGAAACCCTGGTGGCGGCCGAAGCGAGCCACGGTCGGGTCGAAATCCAAGGCCAGCACCGACAGGCGGCGTGCGGCGAGCCGTCCGGCGAGTGCCGCACCGAGCCGGCCGAGGCCGAGGACGACGACGTCGACCGCGGCATGCGACGCCTCCTCCGGGCCGACCGGCTCGCGGGGCGTCTCCCGGCGTTCGAAGGGGCGCAGCAGGGGCTCGAGCAAGGCGTACAGCTCGTGCGACCAGATGATCATGTAGGTCGAAGCGGCGATCGTCACGATACCGACGAGCGTCACGAGCCCGAGTGCTCCCTCCCCGACATGGCCGAGGGTGACACCCATGGCGACGAAGACGAGGGAGAATTCGCTGATCTGGGCCACCGTGAGACCGGCCAGGAAGCCGGTCCGTTTGCGAAAGCCCATCGCCCCCATGATCGCGAGCACGATCAGCGGATTGCCGATCAAGACGAAAAGCGAAAAGCCGATCGCCGGCACCAGATCGGCCCGCATCTGGGCGAGATCGAGCCGGCTGCCGAGCGCGACGAAGAAAAACAGGAGCAGGAAGTCGCGGAGAGGAGCGAGACGCGCCGCGAGGGCGTCGCGGTAGGGCGTGGAGGCCAACGCGATGCCGGCCAGGAGACCACCCAGCTCCTTGCCGAGGCCGACCGCATCGGCGACGGCGGCACCGCCCGCGGCCAGGGCCACTGCGAACAGCAGGAGGAGTTCGGGAGTTCGCGCCAACCGTTCGGTCAGCGGGTTGGCGAGGAACCGGACGAACAGCAGGACGGAGCCGAGCAACAGGCCGCCGGCCATCACGACCAGCAGGATCGCCCGGGCCGGATCGTCCACGGCGGCGCCGACACCGATCGCCGAAAGGGCGATCATGGCGAGCACGACGACGATGTCCTGGACGATCAGGAAGCCGAGCGCGACACGGCCGTGGAGCGAGTCGATCTCGCGTTTGTCGGACAAAAGCTTCACGATGATGATCGTACTCGAGAAGGTCAGCGCCACCGCGACATAGAAGGATTCGAGCACGGGCATCGCGAAGGCGAGGCCGATCAGGAAGCCGAACGCGGCGGTGAACACGACCTGCCCCAGACCGGTGGTGAGGGCCACCGCACCGAGGGAACGGACGAGACCGAGGTCGAGCTTCAGGCCGACGAGAAACAGAAGGACGGCGATGCCCAGTTCCGCCAACAGCTCCACTTGGTCCGCTGCACGAACGAGCCCGATTCCCGCGGGGCCGGCGAGAACGCCCACCAAGACGAAGCTCACGACGAGCGGCTGCCGGAGCATGCGTCCGGCGAGCCCGACGGCGGCGGCGAGCCCGAGCAGAGCCGCGATTTCGGCGAAGATCGCGCCGAGTGCCAGGCTCACGGCGACCGACCCGCGAGCGTACCGGCGACCGCAGAGGGACGGCGATCGGGCGGAACGGCCAGGACGTCGATCTCGGCTTCGCGCAGGAGCCCTTCGGCGACGCTGCCGAGGAGAAGCTTGCCGAGCCCCACGCGCCCGCGGGTGGCGACCAGAACGAGGTCGGCGCGCAGCTTCCGGGCCGCGGCGAGAAGGGTCTCGGCGACCGTGCCGTCGACCCGGACCACGAGCCGCCGGATCCGGGGGAGGCCGAGCTCGACGAGGAAGCGGGCGAGTGCGGCGCCGGGCGCGCGG
>DAIOUO010000108.1:0-9858 GCA_036759485.1 Geminicoccaceae bacterium
GGCGGTGGTCGGTCGTTTCCGTCGTGGAGCACCGTCTGCATGCTCGCCCTCGTCCGTCGCTCGGGTGTCCCCGAGCCCGCCGCGCTTCTCGCAGCGGCCGGGCTCCTGCCCTTCGTCGTCGGCGCGATCGGCGGCTTTCTGCCGGGCGAGACCGGCGCCTGGCTGCGCGGCGCGCTCCTGGGCTACGCCGCGGTCATTCTCTCCTTCATGGGCGGCGTGCATTGGGGGCTCGCCATGGCCGCGGCGCGTCCCTCCTTCCTCCGCTACGGCGCGAGCGTCGTGCCGGCCCTCCTCGGGTGGGCGGGCCTTCTGACCGGCGGTCGACCCGGCTTCGTGATCCTGGCCGCGAGCTTCGCATCGCTGCTGGCTTACGATCTCGGTGCGGTGCGAAGCGGCGAGGCACCCGCTTGGTATCCCCGCCTGCGCTGGCCCTTGACGCTCGGGATCTGCGCCTGCCTCGCACTCGCGCTCCTCGCCGCCTGAGCGGGCTCAACCCGCCCCCTCCCCGCGCGACGAGCGTGCCGCTGCGTGGTACTCGCGGTTCGGCATCATCGCGATCGCCGAGGCCATGCGGTTGCTCATGTTGAAGAAAGCCGCGACCGCAGCGATGTCCCAGATGTCGCGGTCGCTGAAACCCACGGCCCGCAGCGCCTCGCGATCGGGCTCCTCGATACGGTAGCTGGCTTCCGTCACCTTGACCGCGAAATCGAGCATCGCCCGTTGGCGCGGCGAGAGCTCCGCCACCCGGTAGTTCATGACCAGCATCTCGCCGAGTTCGGGATCACCCGAGAGCTCGCGCACCGCGGCGCCGTGCGCGACGAGGCAATAATAGCAACGATTCACCGAGGAAACCACGACCGCGATCATCTCGCGTTCCAACTTGGAGAGGCCGGACTCGCCGAGCATGAGCTCGTTGTACATCGCCGTGAAGCCGGCGAGCTTCTTGTCGTCGAAACTGTAGGCGACGAGCACATTGGGCACCATACCGAGCTTCTCCACGCACTTGTCCCAATAGCGCCCGGTCGCCTCGGAGACCTGCGCGCGGGTGGGCACGGGCACCCCGGAGAGCGCGTGGACCCGGTCGGGCTGGGGCATGCTCGTCTCCCTCGAAAAGACGGTCGGTCGGCCGCCAGCTAGACGGTGCCGGACGGAAAAAGAAAGAGGGCCCGCGCGGGCGGGCCCTCGAGCCGCTGTCCGGCGGGGTCGAGCGCTCAGGCGCCGATGATGCCGCCGTCCTCGCGGGTGATGACGACGGTGGCCGAGCGCGGATAGCCTTTGCCGTCCGGCCAGGTGCTGGCGAGGAACCGGGCGTCGTCGGCCCCGTACCAGACCACCGGCTTGCGGGGCTTGGTCGGTGCGAAGATCACGCCCTCGTGGGCGAACCGGCCGAGCGCCGTACGCTTGACCGGCATCGCGTTCGGCCGGAACGGGTCGATCTCGACCACCCAACCGAAGCCGTTCGGCTCGTTGCGATAGTCCTCGATCGGCGAGGCGCCCTTGGTCGAGGCGTCGAAGCGAGCGAACTCGTCCGCCCCACCGCGGGCCTTGTCCCAGCCGTAGCGCGAATGTTCGGTCGGCACGCCGTAGCGGGCATGCTCGCGCGGCTGACCCGGCTTCTGGTCGACCTTGTCGCGATTGACGAAGTAGCCGGCCCAGTTCTCCTCGCAGGCGAGGTAGGTGTTCCAGGGCGTGACCCCGTGGGCACAATTGTTGATCGTGCCCCGCGTGCGGGTGCCGTCCGGGCTGTACTTGGTCTTGACGAAGTCGGAGCCGCGCACCGGGCCGCCGATCTCCATGGGCGTCGCGGCCGTGATCCGACGAGCACGGGGGTCGGCCACGACCTGCCAACGGCCGTCGTTGTCGCGCTTGACCCGCACAATGGAAACCCCGTGCGCATTGATCTCCTTCAGTACCTCGTCGGGATCGCGCGTGCCGTCGGCGGCCATCGGCACGTCGTCCGAGGTCAAGGGCTGTCCGACCGCGCTCTTGTGCACGAAGCGCGGCTCGACGTACTCGTGGTTGACGACGAGAAGCCCGTCGCTCGAGCTGCCGTCGATCGGGAAGAAGTGCATCCCGTCGTGGTGCGAGCCGACCTGACGCGCCTGATCGGCGCCCGTGTTGTCGAGCGAAAACGCCGGCCCTTTCCCGTCGAGCGGCGTGCCCCAGGGGATCAGCACCTGGGCTTTGTACCCCGACGGCACGATCACCGTGTCGGCAGTCGAGACCGGCACCGGCTGGAAGCCGATCGAGGGGCCGGCGGCGGCACGCGCCCCCCGCGCGAGCGTGCCGAGCGCCGTGGCCGAGAACAGACCGGCGATGGCGGTGCCGAGCGCCCCCTTGAGCAGCCCGCGCCGGCCGAGCCTGGCCTCGACCACCTCGGCGAAGGTGCGATTGTCGGGAATATTGCTCGGCCGTTCGTCGCCGCGCTCCTCGAGATCCCGATCCCGCTCGCGAACGCGATCGATCCGACCTCTCCCGGCGTGCGGCGCACACCCGCTTCGGGGCGGCGACGCCATCGTCCCCCGCACGAGATCCTGACGGCGTTTGGAGTCGGAATTGTTACAGGGCGGCCTCTTCCCGTTCAACCGCCCGCCGCTCGATGCCGGCCCGGCCGCGAGCCCTCGTCGGATCGGTCGGAGTCCTCCCCGGGATCGAACGTCGCCCAGCCGACCGGCCGTCCGGTGGGCGGCAGCTCACCCTCGGCGCGGGCCCGGTGGAGATGGGCCTTGGCGAGCATGTAGGCGCTCACCGGCGCGGTCAGAAAGAGGAACAGCGTGATCAACAGCTCGTGGACCGAGACCCGACCCGTCGTGAACACGAAGAAGAGCATCGAGGCGATCAGAATGCCACCGACCCCGAGCGTGGTGGCCTTGGTGGGTACGTGCAGCCTTTGCATGAGTGTGGGCAGCCGAACGAGGCCGAAGGAGCCCACCAGCACGAAGAAGCTGCCGGCGAGCAACAGGAGCGCCACGAGCGCCTCGCCGACGAGGGAGAGAAGGGCGTCGCTCATTCGATGACGTCGCCCCGCAGCAGGAACTTGCAGAACGCGACCGTGCCGACGAAACCGAGCATCGCGATCAACAGCGCCGCCTCGAAATGGATGGCCGTGGTCTGGGCGATGCCCAGGAGCATGATGAAGGCCACGGCATTGGTGACGAGGGTGTCGAGGGCGAGGACGCGGTCGACGGCGTCGGGTCCGAGCGCGAGGCGGATCAGGCAGAAGATCGTGCCGATGCCGACCGCGGCGAAGCCGATCCCGAGCGCGATGTCGATCATCCGAAGATCTCCAGAAGGCGCCGCTCGTAACGGCTCTTGATCGTCGCCACCAGCTCCTCGGGGTCCGGCGCGTCGAGCGCGTGGACCAGCAGCGAACGACCGTCGGCCGAGACGTCGCAGCTCACCGTCCCCGGCGTCATGGTGATCGTCCCGGCGAGCGTCACGATCGCCTCGGGCACACGGGTATCGAGCGGCACCACGACGAAGCGCGAGCGCAGATCCCGGGGTCGCTTGAACAGGATCAAGTAGGCCACCTGGACGTTCGCGACGCAGATGTCCCAGAGCACGACGAGCCCGTACTCGACCACCCCGAGTGGCGCTCGGACCACCGGCCTGTCGGGCCAGAACGGGCGGGTCAAGAGCGGCACGACGATTCCGAGGCCGAGCCCCATCGCGAGACTCCCCGCACTCGGGCCGTTGGCGAGGAGCACCCAGACCAGGGTCAACAGCAGCGTCAGCAGCGGATGGGGAAGGAGGCGGGCGAGCACGGCCTCAGCACTCCGCTCGCTGCGCGAGCCGGCCCGGGCCGAGCACCGCTTCGATGTAGGCGCCGCGTTCGTGGAGCTGGGCCGCGGTCGCCTCGAGAGCGCGGCCGATCGGCCCGGCGAAGAGGGCGAGGAGGAGCGGCACGGCGAGGAGCCCTCCGGTCGCGACCAAGGGGAGCACCGGTCGGGGCCGTGGCGGCGGCTCGGCCGGAGCGGGCAGGGCCAGAGGCTTCCAGAACAGCAGGCTGCCGGCGCGGGCGAAGGCCAGAAGACCGAGGAGACTCGTGACCAACAGGGCGGTCCACAGCCAGAGCCGGGCGGGATGGGCAGCGAGCACCTGCAGGATCCAGACCTTGCCGAGAAAGCCCGAAAGGGGCGGCAGACCGGCGGTCGCCACCGCGGCCAGCAGGAAGCCGCCGGCCATGAGGTCGAGCTGCGGGAAGGACGGCGCGGCGACCAGGGCGTCGCGTACCGCCCCGCGTCGCTCGGCCAGGAGATCGGCCACGAGGAAGAGCGCGGCCGCTGCGACCGTGCTGTGAAGCAGATAATAGAGAGAGGCGGCGGTCGCCGCTGGACCCGGCACGGCAAGGGCCAGCAGGAGGGTGCCCATGGACGCGATCACCGAGAAGGCGGCCAGACGCTGGACGGTCCGCGCCGCGAGCAGGCCCAGCGTCCCGAGCAGGAGGGTGGCGAAAGCGGCGGGCACGATCCACGGCTCGGCGAGGCCACCCGTGGGCGAGCCTTCGCCGCCGAAGACCACGAGATGGACTCGGAGGATGGCGTAGGCCCCGACCTTGGTCATGATCGCGAAGAGGGCCGCGACCGGTGCGCAGGCGACCCCGTAGGTGCCGGGCAGCCAGAGATGGAGCGGCACGAGCGCCGCCTTGACCGCGAAGACGACGAGGAGCAGGGCCACGCCGGTGCGCAAGAGCGCCGCCTGCTCGGGTCCGACCCCGGCCGCCTTGACCGCGAGATCGGCCATGTTGAGGGTACCCGTGACGGCGTAGATCGTGCCCACGGCGAACAGGAACAGGGTCGAGGCGACCAGGTTGACGGTGACGTATTTGAAGCCGCCGACGAGCCGGGCCGCACCGGCGCCGTGCAGGAAGAGGCCGTAGGAGGCGATCAGCAGCACTTCGAAGAAAACGAACAGATTGAAGACGTCGCCGGTGAGGAAAGCGCCGTTCACCCCCATCAGCTGGAACTGGAAGAGAGCGTGGAAGTGCCGCCCCTGGCGGTCCCAGCCGGCGGCCGCGTAGAGCACGACCGCGACGGCCAGGACCTGGGTCAAGACCAGCATCGTGGCCGCGAGCCGGTCGAGGACCAGTGCGATCCCGAAGGGTGCCGGCCAGGCGCCCAGGAAATAAGCGCGCGGCACGCCGTCGCCCGCCAAGAAGAACAGCTGCAGGGCGAGCGCCAGGTGCGTCACCGTGCCGGCGATCGAGAGCGTGCGCTGCAGCGGGAGGTCGAAGCGCGCGGCCATCACGATGAAGGCCGCCACGAGGGCCGGCAGGACCACCGGAGCGACGATCGCGTGGTTCACGGCCGCCTCTCCTCGCTCGGCTCGCGACCGTCGACGTGATCGCTGCCGGCCTCGAGGAAGCCCCGTAGGGCCAGGACCACGACGAGCGCGGTCATACCGAAGGAAATCACGATCGCGGTGAGGACGAGCGCCTGCGGCAGGGGATCGGTGTAACCGGGGGCGGTGGGATCGACGATCGGCGGTCGGCCGACCACGAGCCGGCCGGTCGCGAACAGGAACAAATTGACCGCGTAGGAGAGGAAGGCGAGTCCGAGCACGACGGGGAAGGTCCGTCCCCGCAGGCACAGATAGACACCGACCGCGGTCGAGACGCCGACCCCGCTCGCTACCAGGAGCTCCATCTCAGGCTCCCTGCCGCGCCGGTGCGCCGGTCGCGCCCACGGCCGTGCCCGACGCCGTGGCGGGTTCCGGCATCGAGTCCATGGCGGCCGCGGTCGAGGGTTGCGGCTCGACCCGGGCGCTCACCCGGGCGAGGTTCGCCAGTACCAGCATGACCACACCCACGACCGTCGAGAACACCCCGAGGTCGAAGAGCAGGGCCGTGGCGAGCTCGACCTCGCCAACGAGCGGCAGGTGGAGATGGCCGTAGCTGCTCGTGAGGAACGGTCGGTCGAACAGCCACGAGCCGACGCCCGTGGCGGTGGCGACGAAGACCCCGAAGCCGATCAGCGCGTGGTAATCGATCCGCGTGCGGGCGCGCGCCCAAGCCCAGCCCGACGCCATGTACTGGACGATCAGCGCCACCCCGACCACGAGGCCGGCGATGAACCCCCCACCCGGTTGGTTGTGGCCCCGCAGGAAGATGTAGACGCCGACCACGAGCGCGAGCGGCAGCATGATCCGCGTCGCCACGACCAGCATCATCGGATGCCGGTCGGCCGCCTCGGGTCCGTGCGACCAGGTCCGCAGCCGCTCCGCCGCCGCACCGCGAAAGGTACTGTCGAGCACGGCGAAGATCGAAAGAGCCGCGATGCCGAGCACGATGATCTCGCCCAGCGTGTCGTAGCCCCGGAAATCGACCAGGATGACGTTGACGACGTTGGTCCCGCCCCCACCGGGTTTGGATTCGGCGAGGTGGTAGGCGGAGATGGTCGGGAACGCGAAGTCGGAGGTGAGGATCGCGTAGAGGAGCGCCGTGACGGCGAGCCCGGCCACGGCCGCGATCAGCGCGTCGCGCCCGCGCCGCAGGGGCGAGGATTCGCGCGGGCTCTCGGCCGGCAGCCAGTTGAGGGCGAGCAACATGAGGACGGTCGTCACGATCTCGACCGACAGCTGGGTCAAGGCGAGGTCGGGTGCGGAGAACCAGACGAAGGTCAAGGAAACGATCAGGCCCACCACGCTCGTGACGATGAGAGCCAGCAGCCGTTCGTGGTGGAAGGCCGCCACCGCGATCGCCGCCGCGAGCGCCCCCGCCCAGAGCAGCAGGGCGAGCGGGGCGATCGGCAGGGTCGGTCGCTCGCCGGGACCGATCCCCTCCCGAGCGGTGACCAGCCCGACGACCAGGATCGCGAGAAGCGCCCAAGCGACCATCCGTTGCAGCCGCTCGTCGTGGATCGCACCGCTCAGGCGGTCGGCGGCCCGAGTCACGGCGTCCACCGTGGCCGCGAACATCCGCTCGGCCTCGGGCCGCCAGAGCGCCTCGCGAAGCTTCACGAGCGGGGCGAAGGCGGCGAGCAGCACCAGACCGGCCAGAAACGCGATCCCGCTCGCGAACAGCGCCGGGGTGAAGCCGTGCCAGAGCTTCAACACGGTCGGCGGAGCCGCCCCGGCCGTGACCGCGTCCGCCGCGAGCCGAACGAGCGGTCCCGCGACCGGCTCGGCGAGGATGCCGATCACCGACACGGCCGCGACCAGCACCGCCACCGGGAGCCACATGCCGGCGGGTGGATCGTGCGGCCGGTGGGGGTAGTCCTCGCGCACCGGCCCGAGAAACACGTGGACGACGTAGCGGAAGGAGTAAGCGACCGAGCAGGTGGCGGCGACCACCCCCAGGACCGGGAAGAGCTGGCCAGTCCCCCACCATTCGGTGTGGAGCACCTCCTCGAGCATCGCTTCTTTGGAGAGAAAGCCGTTCAAGGGCGGGATCCCGGCCATCGAGAGGGAGGCGATGATCGCGAGCGTGCCGGTGATCGGCATGAGCCGGAGAAGACCGCCCAGCCGGCGCGCGTCGCGAGTGTGCGTCTCGTGGTCGACGATCCCCGCCGTCATGAAGAGTGCGGCCTTGAAGGTCGCGTGGTTGAGGACGTGGAAGACGGCCGCGAGGGCGGCGCTCCCGGTGCCGAGGCCGAGCAGCATCGTCACGAGCCCGAGATGGCTCACGGTCGAGAACGCCAGAAGCCCCTTGAGATCGTCCTTGAAGATCGCGATCCAGGCCGCGATCAGCATGGTCACGAGGCCGGTGCCGGAGACGATCAGGAACCAGGCCTCGGTGCCCGAGAGCACGGGCCAGAGCCGGCCCAAGAGGAAGAGCCCGGCTTTGACCATGGTGGCCGAGTGCAGATAGGCCGAGACCGGGGTGGGTGCCGCCATCGCGTGCGGCAGCCAGAAATGGAACGGGAACTGGGCGGACTTGGTGAACGCCCCGGCCAGCACGAGGAGAAGGATCGGCAGGTAGAGCGGCGAGCCGCGGATCGCTTCGCCCCGCGCGAGGATGGTCGTGAGCTCGAAGGAGCCTGCGACCTGCGCCACGAGAAGCAGGCCCGCGAGGAGGGCGAGCCCGCCCGCGCCGGTGACGACCAACGCCATGCGCGCGCCTCGACGACCTTCCGGCAGGTGCCGCCAATAGCCGATCAGGAGGAAGGAGGAGAGGCTCGTGAGCTCCCAGAAGACGACGAGCAACAAGACGTTGTCGGACAGCACGATGCCGACCATCGCCCCCTGGAAGAGCAGGAGGAAGGCGTAGAACCTCCCCATCGGATCCTCGCGCGACAGATAGAACCGCGCATAGGCGACGATCAAAAGCCCGATCGCGAGGATCAGGAAGGCGAAGAAGAAGCCGAAGCCGTCGAGGAAGAAACTCGCCTCGAGGCCGGCCTGTGGCAGCCAGGGGAAGCTCGCCCGCACGACCTCGCCGCGGAACACCGCCGGAGCCTCGCCCAGGAGCAGGGCGAGCGCGAGCAGGCTGATCGAGCCCGTCACGAGCGCGCAGACGTCGCGGCCGGAGCGGATCACGAGCGGCGGCAGCACCGCTCCGGCGAACGGCAGAAGGGCGATCAGGGCGAGCTTCATCGGCCGCGCTCGGGCGCTCCCGGGTCTCGAGGCGGTCGGGCTCGGCACCGACCGGTCGGAGCGCCCCGAACGAGGCGCAAGCGCCGGCCGGCGGCCGGCCGGCACTCCAGGGTTATGGTTCGGGGATCGGAAACTTCAACCGGGCACGAGCGGACCGGCCGATCAGAAGCCGAGTGCCAGCCCGTCCTTGCGCGGATCGCTCGCGCCGACGAGCACACCGCGCTTGCGGTCGATCAGGATCGCCTGGGCACCGCCGAGCGGCGCCTCGGGCTCGACGATCGCGTGCCCTCTCGCCTGCAGGCCGGCACGGGCCGCGGCCGGCACCCGCCGCTCGACCTCCATGTCCACGGGATAAGCGGAAAAGCGCGGCAGCTCGACCGCGGCCTGCAGGTCGAGCCCGTGATCGACCACGGCCGAAAGGAGCTGGGCCTGGCCCATCGGCTGGAAATGACCGCCCATGACGCCGAAGGCGAGCCAAGCCTCGCCACCCTTGAAGGCCATGGCCGGGATGATCGTGTGCATCGGCCGCTTGCCCGGACCGATCGCGTTGGGGTGGCGCGGATCGAGGCGGAAGGACTTGCCCCGATTGTGGAACAGCACGCCGGTCTCGGGGCAGCAGATCCCCGAGCCGAAGGCTTCGAAGAGCGAGTTGATGAGCGAGACGGCGTTGAGGTCGCGGTCGACCACGGTGAGGTACGTGGTGTCCTTGTGGGGCTCGAGGAGCGGCGGCGGCAGCTCGACGAGCGCCCGTTCGGGGTCGATCCGCTCGCGCAGCCGGCCGGCATAGGCCTTGTCGAGCAGCCGCTCGACCGGCACCGGCAGGGCCGCCGGATCGGCCAGCAGCGCGTCGCGGTCGCGAAAGGCGAGCTTGCTCGCCTCGGCGAACAGGTGCAGCCGCTCGGCGCCGAGCACGTCCAGCGTGCCGAGCGGCCAGCCCTCGAGCAGGTTGAGGAGGAGGAGCGTGACGACTCCCTGCCCGTTGGGTGGGCACTCGTAGACCCGCACGTCGCGATAGGCGCTGTGGATCGGCTCGACCAGCTCGGCCGTCTGGGCCGCGAAATCCGCCTCCTCGTGCAGCCCGCCCTGCTCGCGCAGCGTGGCCACCATCCGGGCGGCGAGCTCGCCCTCGTAGAACGCCTCGACCCCGCGCTCGGCCACGGTCGCGAGCGTGCGGGCGAGGACCGGGAAACGGACCACCCGCCCCTCTGCCGGTGGGCGCCCGCCCGGCAGGTAGAAGGCTTTGGCACCCTCGCTGCGCTCGAGCGTGCGGACCGCCCGCCGCCAGTCGAAGGCCACCCGCGGGCCGACCGGCACGCCCTCCTCGGC
>DAIOUO010000109.1:0-9854 GCA_036759485.1 Geminicoccaceae bacterium
CTGTTGATCCGCACCTCGGGCGAGCAGCGGATCTCCAACTTCCTCCTCTGGCAGCTCGCCTATACCGAGCTCGTCTTCCTGCCGATCGGCTGGCCGGACTTCACCGAGGAGCACCTCGCGGCGGCGATCGCCGAGTTCGGCCGCCGCGAGCGGCGCTATGGCGCCCGACCGGGCTGAGCGCCGGCTCGAACCGGCGCTGGCGCGGCGGATCGCCTCGGGCGTGGTCCTGGCGGCACTCGCGACCGCGGCCGTCCTCCTCGGCGGCGCCTGGCTCGCTCTCCTCGTCCTCCTGGGGCTGGCGCTCGCCGCGCGCGAGTGGGCGGCGCTCGCCACCGGCGCCTCGTCGGCCGGGCGCGCCCTTCTGCTCTTGGCCCCGCTCCTCGTGGGTGGTGCCGCGGGGCTCGCGGTCGTCGCGGGTGCCGGAGGGCTCGCCTGGCCGATCCTCCTCCTGGGTACCCCGCTCGCCGCCGCGCTCGCGGCCCTGCTGCCCGGCGGTGTGCCGCACCGGACGGGGCTCGGCGTCCTCTATCTCGGCCTACCCGCGGCCCTGCTCCTCTGGCTGCGGCAGGAGCCGCGCGGTGCCGCCCTCGTCCTGTGGCTCATGGCGGTGGTGGCGGCGACCGACACCCTCGCCTACGCCGCCGGCCGGACGATCGGCGGAGCCCGCCTCGCGCCCGCGATCAGCCCGGGCAAGACCTGGGCGGGGCTCCTGGGCGGGTTCGCCGGAGCGGTGCTCGTGGGGGCCCTGGGTGCGCCGGCCCTCGACTGGTCGCACGCGGCGGCGGGCGTTCTGGGCGGCGTGCTGGGGCTCGTCGCCCAGGCGGGCGACCTGCTCGAATCCTGGCTCAAGCGGCGGGCCGGGGTGAAGGACAGCGGCACGCTCCTGCCCGGCCACGGCGGCGTTCTCGATCGGATCGACGGGCTCTTGGTGGCGACCCCGGCGCTCGCGCTCTTCCTGGCGCTCGGCCGATGAGCGCGCGCGGCCCGGGCCTCGCGATCGCCGGCACCGGCACGGGCGGGCGGCTGCCGCCCTCCCCCGAACGGCCGCGCAGCGTCACGGTCTTGGGTGCGACGGGCTCGATCGGCCGCAACACGCTCGCGCTCTTGGACGAGCGGCCGGAGCTCTACCGGGTCGAGGCGCTCACCGCACAGCGCAACGTGGCGGCGCTCGCGGCCCTCGCCCGGACGCACCGGGCCCGGCTCGCGGTGGTGGCCGATCCCGCTGCCTATCGCCCGCTCGTCGAGGCGCTCGCCGGGACCGGCATCGAAGCGGCGGCGGGCGAGGCGGCGCTCGTCGAGGCGGCGCTGCGGCCGGCCGAATGGGTGATGGCCGGGATCGTGGGACTGGCCGGGCTCGCGCCCGCGCTCGCCGCCCTCGGAAGGGGTGCGATCGTGGCGATCGCCAACAAAGAGCCGCTCGTCTCGGCCGGACCGCTCGTGCTCGAGACGGCACGGCGGGCCGGGGCGGTGCTGCTGCCGGTCGATTCCGAGCACAACGCCATCTTCCAGGCGCTGGGCGGGGCCTCCCCGGAGACGGTCGAGCGGTTGATTCTCACGGCCTCGGGCGGCCCGTTCCGGACCTGGTCGCTCGAGGCCATGGAGCGGGCCACACCCGAGCAGGCGGTGGCGCATCCGAACTGGTCCATGGGTGCCAAGATCAGCGTCGACAGCGCCACGATGATGAACAAGGGCCTCGAGATCATCGAGGCGGAACGGTTGTTCGGCGTGCCCGAGCCGCGCATCGAGGTGGTGGTCCACCCGCAGTCGATCGTCCACAGCCTCGTGGCGTTCACCGACGGTTCGTTCCTCGCCCAGCTCGGCGCTCCCGACATGCGGATCCCGATCGCGCACGCGCTCGGATGGCCGGGCCGACTCGCCACCGCCGCCCCGCGGCTCGATCTCTTGGCGGTCGGTCGGCTCGACTTCGAGCCGCCGAGCGAGCACCGGTTCCCCGCCCTCGCACTCGCCCGGCGCGCCTTGCGGCGGGGTGGAGCGGCCCCTACTATCCTCAACGCCGCCAACGAGGTGGCGGTCGCGGCGTTCCTCGCCCGGCGCATCGGCTTTCTCGACATCGTGCGCACGGTCGAGAGCGTGCTCGAGAGCCTGGAGGACGCGCCGACCGGCTCCCTCGAAGCCGTGTTGGCCTGCGACCTCGAGGCGCGACGTCTGGCCGAGGCGCGCATCGGATCCGGCGACCCGGCGCGCGGTCGCTGAAACGGAGGGGTGATGGACCTCGTGGGTCTCGTAGGGCAGTACCTCGTCCCCTTCCTGATCATTCTCTCGATCGTGGTGTTCGTCCACGAGTGGGGCCATTACCGGGTGGCACGGGCCTGCGGGATCCGGGTCGAGGTGTTCTCGATCGGCTTCGGGCCGGAGCTGTTCGGCTTCACCGACCGGCGCGGCACGCGCTGGAAATTCGCGACGGTGCCGCTCGGCGGCTACGTCAAGATGCTGGGCGACGCGGATGCCACGAGCACCGCGCCCGATCCGGCGGCGGCCGGCGATCCCGAGAGCTTCCAGGCGCAGAGCGTGGGGCGACGAGCGGCGGTGGTGGCGGCCGGCCCGGGCGCCAATTTCCTCTTCGCGATCCTCCTGCTCGCCGTGCTGTTCGTGGTGAGCGGCCGGCCCTTCACCCCGGCCGAGATCGGTGCGGTGCAGCCGGACAGCCCGGCGGCCGCGGCGGGCCTCCGGCCCGGGGATCGGATCCTCGCGGTCGACGGCCGGCCCGTGGCGAGCTTCGAGGAACTGCAGACGATCGTCCGGGCGAGCCCCGAGATCCCGCTCGCCTTCACCGTCCGCCGCGACGGCGAGGAGCTGGTCGTCACCGTGACCCCGGGCCTCAGCGAGCTCCAGGACCGCTTGGGCGGCGTGCATCGGATCGGCCTCATCGGGGTGAGCCGGGCCGGGGTCGAGTTCCGCCGGGCGGGCCCGGTCGAGGCGGTGGTCGAGGCGGTGCTCGAGACCGGCCGGATGATCGGTGGCACCTTGAAGGGCCTCTACGAGATGGTGGTGGGGGCGCGCGGCACGCAGGAGCTCGGCGGACCGCTCAGGATCGCGCAGATGTCCGGAGAGATCGCCAAGGACGGGGTGGTGCCGGCGCTCTGGTTCACGGCCGTCCTGTCGATCAATCTCGGATTGATCAACCTGTTCCCGATCCCGATGCTGGACGGTGGCCATCTGGCGCTCTACGCGGTCGAGGCGGTGCGCGGCCGGCCGCTCACCGAGCGCAGCCAGGAGATCGCCTTCCGCATGGGCCTGGCCATGGTGTTGAGCCTGATGGTGTTCGCGACCTGGAACGACCTCGTGCACCTCAAGATCGTCGAGTTCCTGGCCGGGCTGATCTCCTGAGGCCAGGCCCACCCCCGGGTTCCCCTTGCCCCAACGAGAAGGACCCTAGGATGCGCAAGAGCTGGCGACGCCCCCTCGTGGGTGCGGCCCTGGTCGCGGCCGTGGCGCTGGGTCAGCCCGCGTTGTCCGCGGCACAGACGGGCGGCCGCATCCGCGAGATCGTGGTGAGCGGCAATCAGCGGGTCGAGCGGGCGGCGATCGAGAGCTATCTCACGCTGCGCCGCGGCGAGCCGTTCACCGCCCAAGGGATCGACGCCTCGCTCAAGGCGCTGTTCGCCACGGGGCTGTTCGAGGACGTCCGGGTCCGGCGCGAGGGCGACCGGCTCGTGGTCGAGGTGGTCGAGAACCCGATCGTCAACCGCATCGCCTTCGAGGGCAACCGGGCGATTACCGACCAGGTGCTCGAAGCCGAGGTGGCGATCCGGCCGCGTCAGGTCTTCACCCGCGCGCGGGTGCAGGACGCGGTCGGCCGGATCCTCGACCTCTACCGCCGGAGCGGCCGCTTCTCGGCCCGCGTGGAGCCCAAGATCATCGAGCTCGACCAGAACCGGGTCGATCTCGTCTTCGAGATCGAGGAGGGCCCGGTCACCAAGGTGCGGGGCATCAGCTTCGTCGGCAACGAGGCCTTCTCGGACAGTACGCTGCGCGGTGTCATCCAGACCGTGGAGGCCGCCTGGTGGCGGCTCTTCACGAGCGACGACACCTACGACCCCGACCGACTCCAGTTCGACCAGGAGCTCCTGCGTCGGTTCTACAACGCCCGCGGCTACGCCGACTTCCAGGTCGTCTCGGCGGTCGCCGAGCTCACGCCCGACGGCAAGGAGTTCTACATCACCTTCACCCTCGACGAGGGGCCGGTCTACAAGTTCGGCACGATCGACATCCGGAGCCGAGTGAGCGATCTCGCCCCCGAACAGCTGCAGGCGAGCATCCTGGCCAAGCCGGGCGCGGTGTTCGACGCCGATCAGCTCGAGGCCACGGTGCAGCGGCTCACCGACCAGCTCGGCTCGCTCGGCTACGCCTTCACCCAGATCGACGTGGTGCAGCGCAAGAACCGCGACGCGCTCACGGTCGACGTCACCTTCGACGTGCGCGAGGGCCCGAGGGTCTATGTCGAGCGGATCGACATCTCGGGCAATCTGCGCACGCTCGATTCGGTGATCCGACGGGAGATCCGGCTCGCCGAGGGCGACGCCTTCAACGCCGCACTCCTGCGCCGCTCGCGCCAGCGCATCATCAATCTCGGCTTCTTCGAGACGGTGGAGGTGCGCAACGAGCCGGGCAGCGCGCCCGACCGGACGGTGATCAAGGTCAAGGTGAGCGAACGGTCTACGGGCGAACTCTCCTTCGGCGCCGGCTTCTCGACCTCGGACGGACCGCTCGGCGACATCCGGTTCCGCGAGCGCAACCTGTTGGGTCGCGGCCAGGATCTGACCGCCAACTTCACCATCTCGGGGCGCCGGCAGAACATCCAGCTCAGCTTCACCGAGCCGTGGTTCCTCGACCGCGAGCTCGCCGCCGGCTTCGACGTGTTCCGCACCAAGACCGACTATCAGAGCGAATCGAACTTCGACGAGACGATCACCGGCGGGCGACTGCGCGCCAGCTATCCGCTGACCGAGAATCTGCGGCACGGCGTGTACTACTCGCTCAAGCGGACCCAGATCCAGGACGTCGACGACGACGCCTCCGTTTTCATCAAGGCCGAGGAGGGAGCGCGCTGGACCTCGGCGGTCGGCCACAGCCTCACTTACGACCGCCGCGACCAGCGCTTCCTCCCTTCGGAGGGCTACGCCGTCCGGCTCGAGCAGGAGGTGGCGGGCCTCGCGGGCGACAGCCGCTACGTCAAGCACGAGGGCCGGGCCGACTGGTATTATCCCTTTGCCCCCGACTGGGTGCTCAATCTCGGCCTCTCGGCCGGCCACATCTTCGGCTTCGCGGGCGAGGACGTGACCCTTTCCGAGCGTTTCTTCGTGGGCGGCTCGACCTTCCGGGGCTTCAGCTTCGCCGGGATCGGCCCGCGCGACCGGCGGACCGAGGACGCGCTCGGCGGCAATCTCTACTATGTCGGCACGGCCGAGCTCCGCTTCCCCTTGGGCCTGCCCAAGGAGCTGCGCTTCTTCGGCCGGGCCTGGACCGATGTCGGCACGCTCACCGATGTCGACCTCGAGGGCGGGGGTATCGCCGACAGCGGGGATCTCAGGGCCTCGGTCGGCGTCGGGCTGTCCTGGCTCTCGCCGCTCGGTCCGCTCGCGATCGATCTCGGCTATGCGGTGCGCAAGGAGGACGAGGACGAGACCGAGACCTTCCGGATCTCCTTCGGCACCCGGTTCTGAGCCGGGAGCGGGCGGCTTGACGAGGCGGCGCGCGCCCGACCGGTCGCCGTTCGGCCGGCGGCTCCTGGTCGTGGGACCGTTCGTCCTGGGGGTTCTCGCGCTCGCGCCGCGGGCCGTCGCCCAGGCGCTGCCGCCCGCCGTCGCGGCTGTGGTCGACCATCAGCGGATCCTCCGGGATTCGAAGGCCGCCAAGAGCATCCAGCAGCAGATCGAGGTGCGCCGCAAGCTCTACCTCGACCAGCTCGCCAAGGAGGAGCAGCGGCTCAACGAGGTCGGCAAGGATCTCGCCCGACAGCGCGGCGTACTGGAGGCCGAGGCGTTCGCCGCCAAGCGCAAGGAGTACGAGGAGGCGGTACAGGCGCTGCAGCGCGCCTCCAACGAGCGACGACGGCAGCTCGACGAGGCACTCGGTGCGGCCAACGCCCAGGTTCGCCAGGCGCTCAAGGAGATCGTCGACGAGCTCGCCGAGACCCGCGGCTTCAACCTCGTCCTGCCGGCCTCGGCGGTGCTGCTCTACTCGCCCAGGATCGACATCACGGACGAGGTGATGGCCCGGCTCGACCGGAAGCTGCCGAGCGTGAAAGTGCCCGAGGCCGCCAACTGAAGCGAAGGGGCCCGCGCGCGCCGGGCCCGAGGGGGGAAAGGAGAGGATGACGAGCGAGAGCACGGCCGTCGGCACGCGACTGCCGGACGTCGACTATGCCGGAATCATGCGGGCCATCCCGCACCGCTACCCGATGCTGCTGGTCGACCGGCTGACCGAGGTCGAGGCTTTCAAGCGGGCGGTCGGGATCAAGAACGTAACCCTGAACGAGCCCTTCTTCCCGGGCCATTTCCCGGCCGATCCGATCATGCCCGGGGTGCTGATCGTCGAAGCGCTCGCCCAGGCCGCGGCGGTGCTCGCGGTCGCGAGCCTCGGCCCGGACGCGCAGGGTACGACGGTCTACTTCACGACCGTCGAGCAGGCCCGCTTCCGCCGCCCCGTGCGGCCGGGCGACACGCTCGCCCTCGAGGTGGTACTGCTTCGCCAGAAGCTCGGCATCTGGAAGTTCGAGGGCCGCGCTCGGGTGGGCGGCGAGATCGCCACCGAGTGCAGCTTCTCGGCCAAGGTGATGGCGAGCCGCGGCGCGGCCGACGCCGGGCCGGGCGGAGTCGGCTAGCCGCGGGCCTCGATCGGCAGGAAGGGCCGCTCGGTCTGGCCGGTGTAGAGCTGGCGCGGGCGGCCGATCTTCTGCTGCGGGTCCTGGATCATCTCGTTCCACTGCGCGATCCAGCCGACGGTGCGCGCGAGCGCGAAGATCGCGGTGAACATCCGCGTCGGGATACCCATGGCCTCGAGAATGATGCCCGAGTAGAAATCGACGTTAGGGAACAGCTTGCGCTTGACGAAATACTCGTCTTCGAGCGCGATCTTCTCGAGCTCCTTGGCGATCTCGAGGAGTGGATTGTTCTTGTGGCCGAGCTCGGCGAGGACCTCGTCGGCGCTGCTCTTGAGGACGGCGGCCCGGGGATCGTAGTTCTTGTAGACGCGGTGGCCGAAGCCCATGAGCCGCATCTGCGAATCGCGGTCCTTCACCTTCTCGAGGAAGGACTTGATGTTGGAGACCGAGCCGATCTGCCGGAGCATGCCGAGCACGGCCTCGTTCGCACCACCGTGCGCCGGACCCCAGAGGGCGGCGATTCCGGCGGCGATCGCGGCGTAGGGGCTGGCACCGGTCGAGCCCACCAGGCGGACCGTCGAGGTCGAGGCGTTCTGCTCGTGGTCGGCGTGCAGGATGAAGATCTTGTCGAGTGCCCGCGCCATCACCGGATTGACCTTGTAGGGCTCGCAGGGCACCGCGAACATCATGTGCAGGAAGTTCGAGGCGTAATCGAGATCGTTCCGCGGATAGACGAAGGGTTGCCCGATCGAATATTTGTAGGCCATCGCGGCGATCGTCGGCACTTTGGCGATCAGCCGGTGCGTGACGACCATCCGGGCGTGGGGATCGTCGACGTTCAGGTCCTCGTAATAGAAGGCGGAGAGGGCGCCGATCACGCCGATCATCACCGCCATGGGGTGGGAGTCGCGGCGGAAGCCCCGGAACAGGTAGCTGATCTGCTCGTGCACCATCGTGTGGTAGGTGATGTCGTGCACGAAGCGGGCCAGCTGGTCGCGGGTCGGCAGCTCGCCCTGCAAAAGCAGGTAACAGACCTCGAGATAGGTGCAGTGGGCGGCCAGGTCCTCGATGCGGTAACCACGATGCAGAAGGACGCCCTGGTCGCCGTCGATATAGGTGATCTTGGATTCGCAGCTCGCGGTCGAGGTGTAGCCGGGGTCGTAGGTGAACGCGCCGGTGGCACCGTAGAGCTTGCGGACGTCCAGCACCGGCGGGCCCATGGTCCCCTCGAGCAGGGGCAGCTCGGCCGCCCGGCCGTCGGGCATCACCAGGCGTGCGGTCGAGGGGCTCGTAGCCTGGCTCATCGGGTGTCCTCCTCGCTGGGCGGCGTCCTTCGCAGTTGCAGCAGAAGGCGCCGTGCGGACCGTAGCAGCCGGCCGGAGCGGCTTCAATTCGACGGCGGCAGGACCGGGTTGCGACCCTCGGCTGCATCCTCGAGGCGGCCCACCACCTCCGCCCGGCCGAGCACGACCATGACCTCGAACAATCCGGGCGAGACCGTCGAGCCCGTGAGGGCGACTCTGAGCGCCTGGGCGAGGCTCGCGAATTTGACGCCCCGCCGCTCGGCGAAGGCGCGGCAGGCCTGCTCGAGCGCCGGCTCCTCGAAGGGCAGTTGCTCGTCCGCCAGCAGAGGCGCGATCGCGGCGAGTGTGGCCCGCGCCGTCTCGTCGAGGCGGGCGGCCGCATCGGCGGCGAGCGGCAGGGGCCGCGGCCGGAGATAGAAGGCGGCACCGCGGGCGAGCTCGACGAGGGTGCGGGCACGGGCCTTGAGGCCGGCCATCCCGGCGCGCAGCCGGCGCTCGCCCTCGCCCCCGAGGACGAGGCCCTCGGCGGCGAGAAACGGCGGCAGGAGGGCGATCAGGTCCTCGTCGCTCCGCTGGCGCAGGAAGTGGGCGTTGACGTTGAGGAGCTTGGCCATGTCGAAGCGGGCCGGCGAGCGGCCGACGCCGGAGAGGTCGAAGAGCGCGATCGCCTCCTCGTCGGTCAACAGCTCCTTGTCGCCGTGCGCCCAACCGAGCCGCAAGAGGTAGCAGCGCATCGCCTCGGGCAGAAAGCCCATCGTCCGGTACTCGGTGACCGAGAGCGCGCCGTGGCGCTTCGAGAGCTTGGCGCCGTCCGGTCCGTGGATCAGCGGGATGTGGGCGAAGGCCGGGCAGGGCGCGCCGATCGCCTCGTAGAGCTGCTTCTGGCGGAAGGTGTTGGTGAGATGGTCGTGGCCGCGGATGACGTGGGTGATGCCCATGTCGATGTCGTCGACCACGACCGAGAGCATGTAGGTGGGCGTGCCGTCGGAGCGCAGCAGGACCATGTCGTCGAGCTGCTCGTTGGCGACCCGGATCGTGCCCTGGACGAGATCCTCGACCACGGTCTCGCCCGTGGTCGGCGCCTTGAGGCGGACGACGGGTGGCACGCCGGGCGGTGCTTCGGCCGGGTCGCGGTCGCGCCAGCGGCCGTCGTAGCGCATCGGACGACCCTCGGCGCGGGCCTTCTCGCGCATCGCCTCGAGCTCCTCGGGTGTCGCCCAGCAGCGATAGGCCTTGCCCTCGGCGAGCAGACGTAACGCCACCTCCCGGTGCCGCTCGAAGCGGCTCGACTGGAAGACGGGCGGCTCGTCCGGATCGAGCCCGAGCCAGTGCAGGCCGTCGAGGATCGCCCGGATCGCCTCTTCGGTCGAGCGGGCCCGGTCGGTGTCCTCGATGCGCAGGAGATAGCGCCCGCCGTGATGGCGGGCGAACAGCCAGTTGAAGAGCGCGGTCCGCGCGCCGCCGATGTGCAGATAGCCCGTCGGCGAGGGCGCGAAGCGGACAGTTACACTCATGGTTGAAAAACCCGGCGGTTCGGGGGAGAGTGCGCTGGCCGGCCTCTAGCACGGTCTCGGGGCACCATGCACGCCGCGCTGCACCCGTCGGCCGCCTCGCTCGCCCCCGCCGGCACCGGCCGGCGCCCGTTGCTCGCGCCGGTCCGGGCGTTCGGCCGGGCGCTGCTCGGCGAATCGGACCGGTGGCTGCTC
>DAIOUO010000110.1:0-9820 GCA_036759485.1 Geminicoccaceae bacterium
GTCTTCGTCGAGCGAGCCGACGCGGTCGAGGCAGGCGGCGATCGCCGCCTCGAGCCGGGAACACTCGACCTCGCGATCGGGGCGGGCGGGATCGAAGCGGGCGCGGAAGAGGGCGACGAGGAGGGCCGCCGACTCGGCATTGGCCACGAGGACGCTCTCGATGTAGCTCTGCGAGAAGGGGACGCCGAGCTGCAGCCAGTATTTGCAGTAGGTGCGCAGGATCGCCACCTCGCGCGCCTCGAGGCCGCAGGCGAGCACGAGCCGGTTGAAGCGGTCGTTCTCGGCCCGCCCCGTGTAGACGTCGAGGAACGCCGCCTCGAACACTCCCCGGACCCGATCGACGTCGAACGCGCTTTCGACGACCGGTCGGGCCCCGAAATCGTGGATGGCGAAGGTCCGGCCGTCGGCGTCGTGCAGGAGTGCGGGCTCTTCGGAGAGGACCTCGAGGCCCAGGCTCTCGAGGATCGGCAGGGCCTGGGCGAGCGGTAGCGGCCCTTCGGGGCGGATCACCTTGACCCGGACGAGGTCGCGGTCCTCGAGGCGGCGGTAGAGGCGAACGGCGAGCGGACCGATCTCGCCGCGGGCGAGGCGGTCGACGGCGCGCAGGTCGGGCACCGCGGCGCGCGCCGGGACGCTCTCCCGGTAGGCCGCCGGGAAGCCGGTACCGTAGAGGCGGAAGAGGCGATTGCCCTCCTCCTCGCCGAACTCGCGGACCAGCGCCTGCGCGAGCTGCTCGCTCCAGCTCTGCGCCGCTTCGGCCACGAGCCGCTCCAGGCGGGCCGGATCGAGATCGGCGGGCAGGCCGGACGGCGTGCGCACCGTGAGCAGGATGCGGGCGAGCCGGGCCTCGGAGAGGAGGGCCTGGAACTCGCTCTCGCCGCCGCCGAGCTCGCGCTCGAGCAGACGCTGGATGCGCTCGCGCAGGGCCGTGTTGTACTGCTCGCGCGGCACGAACAGGAGGCAGGAGACGAAGCGGCCGAACGGATCGGGGCGGACGAACATCCGCACCCGGGCGCGGTCCTGGAGATGGAGGATCTCGATCGCCGTGGCGTAGAGCCGGTCGGTGTCCATCTGGACCAGCTCGTCGCGCGGGAAGGTCTCGAGGATGTGGGCGAGCGCCTTGGCCGCGTGCCCGCCGGGCGGCAATCCGGCCCGTCGCATCACCGCTTCGACTTTCCGGCGCAGGAGCGGGATCTCGCGCGGGCTCTTGCTGTAGGCGACGGAAGTCAGGAGGCCCAAGAAGCGGTGCTCGCCCACCACTGCGCCCCGCTCGTCGTAACGCTTGACGCCGATGAAATCGAGCCAGGCGGCGCGGTGCACCGTCGAGCGCGAATTGGCCTTGGTGAGGGTGAGGGGGGCGGAGGGAGCCATCGCCGCCTCGCGCAGGGCCACGGGCAGGGCCGCGAAGCTCGTCGAACGGGCGGCCTCGCGGTGCCGGGAGAGGATGCCGAGGGCGCTTTCGGCTTCGCGCACGAGCTGGGGCCCGTCCGCCTCGCGGACCAGGCGGTAGGTGGCGGCACCCAGGAGCACGAGATGGTCGTCGGCCAGCCAGCGCAGGAAGGCGCGGATCTCGGCGAGGTCCTCCGCGGGCACCGCCTCGGCCGGCGGCCGGCACTCTTCGGCCGCCCGCTCGAGCAGCGCCCGCATGGCCCGCCAGTCGCGCACGGCGGCCCGCACGTCGCCCAGCACGCGCAACAGATCGGCCTCGAGCGCGGCGAGCCGGGCGGGATCGCTCAGCCGGTCGACCTCGACGTGGATGAAGCTCTCGACCGCACCGTCGGCCTGTCGCTCCTCCGGAACGGCCAGGAGCAGACCGCTCGGGTCGCGTCGCACGGGCACGACCGGGTGGACCGTCAGGTGGACGCCGAGGCCGTGGCGGGCCAGCTCCATGGCCACGCTGTCGACCAGGAAGGGCATGTCGTCGTTGACGATCTCGACGATCGTGTGGGTCGATTGCCAGCCGTGGCGGTCGATCTCGGGGTTGTAGACGCGGACCAGCGCGGTGCCCGGGCCGCGGCGGCTGCCGAAGCGCAGATGGGCGAGCGCGGCACCGTAGAGGTCGAGCGGGTCCTGGCCGAGGAGGTCGGCCGTGGGCACGTCCTTGAGCCAGCGGGCGACGAAGGTCCGGGCGAGCGCTCGCTCCGCGGGATCGACTCGCTCCTCGACGGTCGCGAGCACGGTGGCCACGAGCTCCGACGCGCGCGGATCGATCGTCGTGGTCATCGCCGGCTCCGCACCAGGGTCCTTTCTGGCCCACGGTTTAAGCACGGGAAGGTTAACGAATCATCACTCGCCGGGCCGTTGTCGGGCGCTCGGCGGCCGTTTATGAGAAGGGACACGGCGAACACGGCCGGCCGGCTCTCGGAACGACCGGCGGCGACGAGAAGAAGGGGGGCGTCGGCATGACGAGGTGGCATCTTTCGCGGCGGAGTCTGCTCGCCGGGGCCTCGGGTGCGGTCGTGGCCGGGACGGTGCTCGGCCGGGCGCGCGGCGCGCACGCCGCGGGCAAGCTCTCGGTCGGATTCTGGGACCACTGGGTACCGGGCGCCAACGACACGCTCACCAAGCTCTGCCGCGAATGGGCCGAGAAGGAGAAGGTCGATCTGAAGATCGACTACATCCCTTCGCAGGGGAACAAGCTCCTGCTGACGATCGCCGCGGAGGCCCAGGCGCGCTCCGGGCACGACATCCTGGCGATGAACACCTGGCTGCCGGGCAGCCACGCCGAGCGGCTCGAGCCGGTCGACGATCTGATGAAGGAGATCCTCGCCAAGAACGGGCCGACCAACCCCGTGGTCGAGTATCTGGGCAAGCCGGACGGGCATTGGCGGGCGGTGCCGGCCACACCGGGCTCGCAGATGAAGGGGCCGGCCTCGCGGCTCGATCTGATGAAGGAGCACGCCGGGATCGATCTCCTCAAGATGTACCCGCCCGACGGTCCGGCGAACCCGGTCGAGGCCGCCAAGTGGACCTGGGACGCGCTTCTGGCCGCAGCCGAAAAGTGCCACAAGGCCGGCTATCCGTTCGGCATCGGCCTCGGCACCACCTCCGACAGCGTCGACACCTGGGGCTCGCTGTTCCAGGCCTACGGTGCCCGCCTCGTCGACGAGAAGGGCAACATCGTCGTGAAGTCGGACGCGACCCGGGCGGCGCTCGACTTCGCCAAGCGGCTCGCCGCCTTCTTGCCGGCCGACGCGATCGCCTGGGACGACGGCTCGAACAATCGCTGGCTGATTTCGGGCAAAGGCGCGTTGATCTTCAACCCGCCCTCGGCCTGGGCGGTGGCCAAGCGCGACGCGCCGCAGGTGGCGGAGAAGGTCTGGCACCATCCCGCCCCGGCCGGGCCCAAGGGGCGCTTCGGGCCGTACCTGCCCTATTACTGGGGGATCTGGGCCTTCAGCCCGAACAAGTCGGCGGCCAAGAGCTTGTTGGCCCATCTCTCGACGCGCTCGGCGGCGGAGCAGCTCGTGGCTGCGAGCCAGGGCTACGACATCCCGGGCTATACCTCCTTCAACGACTTCAAGACCTGGCTCGAGGAGGGCCCGCCCAAGGGCACGCTGCGCCACTATCCGAACTCCGGCGATCAGATCCTGTCGATCGCGGCGGCGCCGGCGCCGCACAAGATCGCCGAGCAGATCTACAACCAGGCGACGATCACCAAGATGATCGCTCGTATGGTCCAGGGTGGGGAGAGCGCCGACAAGGCGATCGCCTGGGCGGAGAGCGAGCTCGAGGGCTTCATGCGCGGCTGAGACGGGCGAACCGCCGGGGTCCACCCCGGCGGTCCCATCGGGGGGACGGTCGATGGCGCAGGCGGCGATGGGCGGCGCGTACGGAGAACGCGTCGTGGCCCGTGGCGGCAGCTTGGCGCGGCGCCGGGCCTGGATCGCGTTCTTCCTCTGCCTGCCGCTGATCCTGCTCGTCCTCGCCCTCGTGATCTATCCGGCGTTCTATTCGCTGCACCTCGCCACGCTCAACAAGAGCATGACGCGGTTCGTCGGTCTCGCGAATTTCACGTTCCTCTTCAAGCGCGAGACCTTCTGGATGGTGGTCGAGCAGTCGGTGATCTTCGCGGTGAGCGCGGTGATCTTCAAGGCGCTCATCGGCTTCGTCCTCGCGCATCTGGTGCACCGGCTGCCGGACAAGGGCCAGCGCAAGTGGCGCGGCATGCTGCTCGTCCCCTGGGTGATCCCGCCGGCCATGAGCACGCTCGTCTGGTGGTGGATGTACGAGCCGTCCTACAGCGCCTTGAACTGGCTCTTGGAATCGGTCGGCCTCGAGGCCGTGCCCTGGCTCGGCGATCCCTATTGGGCACGGTTCTCCGTCATCCTCGTCAACGTCTGGTACGGTGCACCCTTTTTCATGATCATGTATCTGGCCGCGCTCAAGTCGGTACCGGCCGAGCTCTACGAGGCGGCCGACATAGACGGCGCCAACGCCTTCCAGAAACTGATCTACGTGACCCTGCCGATGCTGCGGAACATCATCGCGATCACGGTGCTGTTCTCGCTGATCGTGACCTTCGCCAATTTCGACATCGTGCGCATCCTGACGGCCGGCGGTCCACGCGACATGACCCACGTCTTCGCGACCTGGGCGTTCAAGCTCGGGATCGAATCGAACGACATCCCCCTGGGCGCCTGCGTGTCGCTGTTCATGTTCCCGATCCTCGGCGGGGCCGCGATCTTCATCCTGCGCGACGTCCACCGCCGCTCGCGGGAGCTCGCCGGTGTCGCGGGCTGAGGTCGCCGCGGTGCCGGCGGCATTCGTGCCGGTGGCGGGCGATCTGCGCCGGCGGCGGCGCTGGGCTCTCTGGTCCGCCTACTTCTTCCTCGGACTGTTCTGCTTCTTCTTCCTCGCCCCGCCGATCTACATGCTCGTCACCTCCTTGAAGACGAGCCAGGAGATCGCGGCGCTCGAGGGCAGTCCGTGGCTGATCCGCGAGCCGACCCTCGCGAACTACACCGCGCTGCTCGGCTCGCCGACCTTTCTCAATTTCTTCAAGAACTCGTTCATGGTGGCGATCATCGTGGTCTCGGTCACGATGGTGATCAGCACGCTCGCCGCCTTCTCGCTCGCCCGGATGCGGTTCTTGGGCTCGACAGCGCTCGCGACCGGAGTGTTCCTCACCTACCTGATCCCGGAGACGCTCCTCTTCATCCCCATGTTCCAGATCTTCACCTGGCTGCGGGACGTCACCGGGATCGAGTTCATCAATCGCTGGTGGATCCTCTGCATCGTCTACCCGACGCTCACCGTGCCGTTCTGTACCTGGATCCTGATCGGCTACTTCTCTTCGATTCCCAAGGAGCTCGACGAGGCGGCGATCGTCGACGGTGCCTCGACGATGCAGATCCTCTTCAAGGTGTTCCTGCCGGTCGCATTACCCGGCCTGATCGCTGCTACGATTTTCGCCTTCACCGTGTCCTGGGCCCAGTTCCTCTACCCGCTCGCTTTCACGACCTCGATCGACCAGCTCGTGTTGCCGGTCGGGATCGTGACCAATCTGATCAAGGGTGACGTGTTCAACTGGGGTGAGATCATGGCAGGGGCGCTGCTCACGGCGGCCCCGCCCGTTCTGATCTATGCGTTTCTCATGGACTACTACATCGCCGGCCTGACGGCCGGGGCGACGAAGGGCTGACGCGAACCGGTCGGCTCAGCGGCCGCGCAGCCCGAGGATCCGGAGTCGCAGGGCGTTGAGCTTGATGAAGCCCTCGGCGTCGCGTTGATTGTAGACCGTGTCGGCTTCGAAGGTGGCGAATTCCTGGCGGTAGAGGCTCACCGGGCTCTTGCGGCCGACCACGCTCGCCTGGCCCTTGAAGAGCTTCATGCGTACCGTGCCGGTGACGTTCTCCTGGCTCTTGTCGATCAGCGCCTGGAGCATCTGCCGCTCCGGGCTGAACCAGTAGCCGTTGTAGATGAGCTCGGCGTAGCGCGGCATGAGCTCGTCCTTGAGGTGGGCGGCAGCCCGGTCGAGCGTCAGGCTCTCGATCGCTCGATGGGCCAGCAGCAGGACCGTACCGCCGGGGGTCTCGTAGACGCCGCGCGACTTCATGCCGACATAGCGGTTCTCGACCAGGTCGAGCCGGCCGATGCCGTTGGCGCCGGCGAGATCGTTGAGCCGACGGAGAAGGTTCGCGGGAGAGAGGCGCTCGCCGTCGATCGTGACCGGATCGCCCTTCTCGAAGCCGATCTCGACATAAGTCGGTTTGTCGGGGGCGAGCTCCGGGGCGATCGTACGGGTGAACATCTCCTCGTCGGGCTCGACCCAGGGGTCCTCGAGGGCGCGGCCTTCGTAGGAGATGTGCAAGAGGTTGGCGTCTGTACTGTAGGGCGGCTCGCCGCGCTTGCCGCGCGGGATCGGGATCTGGTGCCGCTCGGCGTACTCGACGAGCTTGTCGCGGGAATCGAGGTCCCACTCGCGCCAGGGTGCGATGACCTTGATGTGCGGGTTGAGGGCGTAGCAGGTGAGCTCGAAGCGCACCTGGTCGTTCCCCTTCCCGGTGGCCCCGTGCGCCACGGCATCGGCGCCGACCTCGGCTGCGATCTCGATGAGTCGCTTGGCGATGAGCGGCCGCGCGATCGAAGTGCCGAGGAGATAGGCGCCCTCGTAGAGGGCGTTCGCCCGGAACATGGGGAACACGTAATCGCGGACGAACTCTTCCTGGAGGTCCTCGACGAAGATCTGCGAGGCCCCCATCAACTCGGCCTTGGCGCGAGCCGGCTCGAGCTCCTCGCCCTGGCCCAGATCGGCGGTGAAGGTCACCACCTCGCAGCCGTAGCGTTCTTTGAGCCAGCGGAGGATGACCGAGGTGTCGAGGCCGCCCGAATAGGCGAGCACCACCTTGCGGACGCTGCTCTGCATGGAAGCTCCCCACCGGACGGCGAGGGGCGGCGCCCTCGCCTTCGGCCCCCGATCGAATCTCAGACCTCGGTGTCGACCACCGTGCCGGATGCGGCCTCGGGCTCGGCCGGCTTGGTGGGCGCCTTGGCCACGCCGACGAGCGCCGGCCGCAGCAGCCGGTCGGCGAGCACATAGCCGGGCTGCAGGACCTCGGCAACCGAGCCGGCAGGCAAGTCGGCGGTCTGCACCTCGAACATCGCTTGGTGCAGGGCGGGGTCGAAACGCTCGCCGCGCTCGGGTTGGACTTTGCGGATGCGGTGCTTCTCGAACAGCGCGAGGAGGTTGCGCTCGGTCATCTCGACGCCGGTCACGAGGGTCTGCAAGAGCGGATCGCGACCCTCGCCGCCGTTCGGCACGGCGGAGAGCGCCCGGCGCAGATTGTCGGCGACTTCGAGCAGGCCGCGGGCGAAGCCGGTGATCGCGTATTTGCGGGCTTCCTCGAGCTCGCGCTCCTTCTGCCGGCGGACGTTCTCCACCTCGGCGAGCGCCCGCATGAGGCGATCGTTGAGGGCGGCGATCTCGGCCGTGAGGGCCGCGATGCGCTCGGCCGGGTCGGCCGGTGCGGCCGAGGTCTCGGCGCTGCCCGCCTCGGCGGTCGGGGCGACCGGCTCCTGGTCCTGGGGCTTGGGGTCCTGCATCATTCGAGCTCGCTCTCCGGGGTTCCCAACATGCGGCTCACGAGACGCGCGGTATAGTCGACGACCGGGATCACGCGGGCATAATCCAGCCGGGTGGGGCCGATGACGCCGATCGCACCGACGACGGTCGAGCGCCGGCCATCGCCGGCCCGATAGGGGGCCACGATAGTCGAGCAGCCGGACAAGCCGAAGAGCTCGTTCTCGCGGCCGATGAAGATCTGCACACCACGCGCCCGCTGGGTCAGCTCGACCAGCTTCAGCACGTTCTTCTTGGCCTCGATCTGCTCGAAGAGCGTGCGAATCCGCTCGAGCTCGACGAGGTTGGTCACGTCTTCGAGAAGATGCGCCTGGCCGCGGACGAGCAGGATGCCGCCCTCGCGCTGGATGTCCTCGGCCCAGGTGGCGAGGCCGCTCGCGACGAGACGCTGAGAGAGCTCGTCGAGCTGGGTGCGGCGCTCCTCGATTTCGGTGCGGATGAGCCGGCAGGCCTCCTCGAAGCTGCGGCCGGCGAGGCGGGTGGTGAGATAGTTGCCGGCCTCGACCAGGGTGGAGGTCGGCATGCCGACCGGCACCTCGATCACCCGGTTCTCGACGAGCCCGTTGTCGGCCACCAGGATGACGAGCGCGCGGCCCGGCGAGAGCGGCACGAACTCGACGTGCTTGAAAGGCCGGTCGGCGGCGGGCGCCGCCACGAGACCGGCGCAGCGGGCGAGGGAGGAGAGCGTCTCGGTGGCCTCGCGGAGCACCGCCTCGACGCTCCGTCCGGAGCCGGCCAGCCGGCTCTCGATCGTGCGTCGCTCGGATTCGGGCAGCGGTGCCGATTCGAGCAGGCCGTCGACGTAGAGCCGGAGCCCGAGCTCGGTCGGCAACCGGCCGGCCGAGGTGTGCGGGGCGAAGAGCAGGCCCGCCTCCTCGAGGTCGGCCATCACGTTGCGGATGGTGGCCGGGCTCAGATGCTCCTCGAGGCGGCGCGAGATGGTCCGCGAGCCGACCGGCTCGCCGGTCTCGACATAGGCGTCGACGATCCTCCGGAAGATCTCCCGGGATCGGGCATTGAGCTCGACGATCATGCGGTCTCGATGGGTGCGCGGTCCGGCAGCCGCCGGTATGTAGGGAGCGGTTCGGGCCCGGTCAACGCGAGCGGCGCCGCGGGCTGCCGGGCCCCGGGAGGGAGGTGGGTCTTGCGCATCCGGGAGATCCGCGTGTTCGCCGTCGAGCTGCCGCTCCTCGAGGGGCGCTACGCCTGGGCCGACGGCCGAATGGTCGAGCGGTTCGACAGCACGCTCGTCGCGGTGGCGAGCGACGACGGGCTCGTGGGCTGGGGCGAGGTGTGCCCGTTGGGGCCCGCTTATCTGCCGGCTTACGCCGAGGGGGCCCGGACCGGGATCGCCCGGGTGGCGCCGGCCCTTCTGGGCTGCGATCCACGCGCCCTCGACCGCATCCACGAACGGATGGCGCGGGCGCTCAAGGGCCACCCGTTCGTGCGCTCGGCGCTCGACATGGCGTGCCACGATCTCGCCGCCCGGGCCATGGGCGTGCCGCTCGCGACCCTGCTCGGCGGTGCGGATGGCGAGGCCGTCGAGCTCTATCGGGCGATCTCGCAGGACACGCCCGAGGCGATGGCGGCCTCTGTCGCCCGCTGGCGGACCGAAGGCTACCGCCGCTTCCAGCTCAAGGTGGGGGGTGATCCCGATCTCGACATCGAGCGCATCCGGGCGGTACGCGCCGTTCTCGACCGCGGCGAGGTGTTGGTGGCCGACGCCAACACCGGTTGGTTGCCACACGAGGCGCTGCGGGTGGTCCGAGCCGTCCGCGACCTCGACCTCTACATCGAGCAGCCCTGCGCGAGCCTCGAGGAGTGCCTGATCGTACGCCGCGCGAGCGACCATCCGATGGTGTTGGACGAGATCGTCGACGGTCCGACGGCCCTCCTCGCGGTCTGGCGGGCGGGCGCGGCGGATGTGGTCAACCTCAAGATCGCCAAGCTCGGCGGTCTGCGGCCGACCCGGCTCGCCCGCGATCTGTGCGTCGAGCTGGGCATCGCGATGACGATCGAGGACAGCTGGGGCGGCGACGTGGTGACCGCGGCGATCGCCCATCTGGCGCACAGCACACCCGCGGCCTTCCGCTTCTCCTCGACCGACTTCAACAGCTATGTGGGCCGCTCGGTGGCGCTCGACCCGCCGCGCCGCGACGGTGGCCGGATCCGGACGGCCACGGCGCCCGGGCTCGGCCTCGAGGTGGACGAGGCGGCGCTCGGCTCGCCGATCTCGGT
>DAIOUO010000111.1:0-9759 GCA_036759485.1 Geminicoccaceae bacterium
GAACGCGATGCGGCGAGCCGGGCCGGGGAGCGGCCGAGGGTTCGGGGTCGGAGGTCGCGGCCGATGGCGGGCCTGATTCTCCGCCGCCTCGCCTCGACCGCGATCGTCATGACGGTCGTGGCGCTCTTCGTCTTCGGCATGCTGCACCTGGCCCCGGGCGACCCGGCCGCGATCATCGCCGGTGACATCGCGACCCAGGAGGACATCGCCCGCATCCGCGCCAAGCTCGGCCTCGACCGGCCGCTCGTCGAGCAGTTCCTGGTCTGGCTCGGCCACATCCTCTCGGGCGATCTCGGCCGCTCGATCTTCTCCGACCGACCGGTGGCCGAGCTCGTCGCCCAGCGGATGGAGCCGACCCTCGCGCTCGCCGTCACCACCATGCTCTTTTCTGTGGTGGTCGCCGTGCCCATGGGCATCCTCGCCGCCTGGCGCGCCGGCTCGTGGATCGACCGCCTGGTCATGAGCTTCGCCGTGCTCGGCTTCTCGGTGCCGGTCTTCGTCTTCGCCTACGTCTTGATCCTGCTCTTCGCCGTCAATCTCAAATGGTTGCCGGTGATGGGCTACGTCTCCTTCCGCGAAGATCTGGGCGGCTTCTTCAAGAGCCTCGCCATGCCGACGCTCGCCCTCGGCGTGACCTACATCGCGTTGATCGCCCGGATCACCCGCGCCTCGATGCTGGAGGTCATCCACCAGGACTATATCCGCACCGCGCATGCCAAGGGCCTGGCTCTCGCGCCGATTCTCCTGCGCCATGCGCTCAAGCCCGCCTCGGTGCCGATCGTGACCACGATCGGCATCGGCGTAGCGCTCCTGATCGGCGGGGTGGTAGTGACCGAATCGGTGTTCGCGATCCCGGGCCTCGGCCGACTCACGGTCGATGCGATCCTGCGCCGCGACTATCCGATCATCCAGGGCGTGATCCTGATCTTCAGCGGCGTCTACGTGCTGATCAACCTCGTGATCGACATCGTCTACACCATCCTCGATCCGCGGATCCGCTACTGAGCCATGGCCGTGGCGACTCCGCTCGAGACCGAAACGCGGCCCGCCCGGATGGGCCCGTGGTTGTTCGTCCGCCGTTACCCGACCGTGGTGGCCGGCCTCGCCATTCTGCTCGTGATGGTGGCGATCGCCGTCTTGGCGCCCTGGCTCTCGCCCGAGGACCCGGCGCGCATCAATCCGCGCATGCGGCTTCGGCCCCCTTCCGCCGCCAACTGGTTCGGCACCGACCATCTCGGGCGCGACGTCTTCTCGCGCGTCCTCCACGGCGCTCGCGTCTCGCTCTTCGTGGGCTTCACGGTGGCGCTCGCGAGCACCGTGCTCGGCCTCGCCATCGGGCTCGTCAGCGGCTTTCTGAGGCGCCTCGATGCCGTCGTCATGCGGGTCATGGACGGGCTCATGGCGATCCCGGCGATCCTCTTGGCGATCGCCATGATCTCGCTCTCCCGGTCGTCGATCCGCACCGTGATCGTCGCCATCACGATCCCCGAGATCCCGCGGGTGGTCCGGCTCGTCCGCAGCGTCGTCCTCACCCTGCGCGAACAGCTCTTCGTCGATGCCGCGGTCTCGCTCGGCGCCCGACTGCCGCGCATCCTGACCGTCCACATCATGCCGAACACGCTCGCACCGTTGATCGTCCAGGCGACTTATGTCTGCGCCTCGGCGATCATCATCGAGGCGATCCTCTCCTTCCTCGGTGCCGGGACCCCGCCCGACATCCCCTCTTGGGGCAACATGATGGCGGAGGGGCGGACCTACGTGCTCGTGGGCTGGTGGCTCCTGGTCTTCCCGGGCCTCTTCCTCTCGCTCGTCGTGCTCGCCGTGAACCTCCTGGGCGACGGGCTGCGCGAGACGCTCGATCCGCGTCTGCGGCGTTCCGCCCGCAACCTCTGAAGCCGCCATGGCCCCCGAACGTCTCCTCGAGGTCGAAGAGCTCGCTGTCGAGTTCCGCACGCTCGACGGCACGGTCCGCGCGGTCGACGGCGTCTCCTGGCACATCGACCGGGGCGAGACGCTCGCGATCGTCGGCGAATCGGGCTCCGGCAAATCGGTGAGCGCGCTTTCGGTGATGCGCCTCGTGGAGCTCGGCGGCGGTCGGATCGTGTCGGGTTCGGTGCGCTTTCGCCGTAAGGACGGTTCGAGCCTCGATCTCGTGCGGGCGCCGGCGCCCGTGCTGCGCGACATCCGCGGCAACGAGATCTCGATGATCTTCCAGGAGCCGATGACCTCCTTGAACCCGGTCTTGACCGTGGGCGAGCAGATCGCCGAGGCGATCGAGCTGCACCAGGGCAAGAGCCGGCGGGAGGCGCGCACGCTCGCCCTCGAGGCACTCGAGCGGGTGCGGATCCCGGAGGCGGCGCGCCGGCTCGACTCCTACCCGCACCAGCTCTCGGGCGGCATGCGCCAGCGCACGATGATCGCCATGGCGCTCGCCTGCCGGCCCGCACTGTTGATCGCCGACGAGCCCACGACCGCCCTGGATGTGACGATCCAGGCGCAGATCCTCGACCTCATCAAGCTCCTGCAACGCGAGATCGGCATGGCGGTGCTCTTCATCACCCACGACATGGGGGTGGTGGCGGAGATGGCCGACCGCGTCGTCGTCATGTGGCGCGGGCGCAAGGTGGAGGAGGGGCCGGTCGAGCGGATCTTCGAATCACCGGAACACCCTTACACGCGGGCGCTGCTCGCGGCCGTTCCGCGGCTCGGCAGCATGCGCGGCAAGGCTCGGCCCGAGCGCTTTCCGAAGGTCGAGGCGGTCGAGGGCGAGCCGACCACGCGCCCCGAGCCGCCCTGCGGGCCCGCCGCCGGTGAGGCGGACGCACCCCGGCGCGAGGGCGGCCGCCGGCCGGACGGTCCGCTCCTCGAGGTCGAGGCGCTCACCACCCGCTTCGCCGTGGGGGGCGGCTTCCTCGGCCGACCGACGGGGGCGGTGCACGCCGTCGAGGGCGTGAGCTTCACCCTCGCCCGGGGCGAGACCCTGGCGCTCGTCGGCGAATCGGGCTGCGGCAAGTCGACCACCGCGCGGACCATCCTGCGCCTGCAGGAGCCGACCCGCGGCCGGGTGGTGTTCGGCGGGCGGGACATCACGAGCCTGCCGCGGGCCGCGCTCGCGCCCGTGCGCCGGCGCATGCAGATGATCTTCCAGGACCCCTACGCCTCCTTGAACCCGCGACTGCCGGCGGTCGAGCTGGTGGGCGAGCCCTTGCGCATCCACGGGCTCGCCCGTGGCGCGGAGCTGCGCGAGCGGGTCGTGGCCCTGTTGCGCCGCACCGGCCTCGGTCCCGAGCATCTGCCGCGCTATCCGCACGAATTCTCGGGCGGCCAGCGCCAGCGGCTCTGCATCGCCCGCGCCCTCGCCCTCGAGCCCGATCTGATCGTGGCGGACGAGCCGCTTTCGGCCCTCGACGTCTCGATCCAGGCGCAGATCGTGAACCTGCTGATAGACCTGCAGGAGGAGCTCGGGCTCTCCTACCTGTTCGTGAGCCACGATCTGGCGGTGGTCGAACGGATCGCACACCGGGTGGCGGTCATGTATCTGGGCCGGATCGTCGAGATCGGTCCCCGGGCCGCGATCTTCGAGGATCCGCGGCATCCGTACACGAAGAAGCTGCTCGCGGCGGTGCCGGTCGCCGATCCACGCCGGCGGCGCAGCGAACTCCGACTCGCCACCGACGAGATCCCCTCGCCCTTGCGACCCTGGGGCTTCGAGCCGCCGCCCGCCGCTTACGAGGAGGTCGCCCCCGGCCACCTCGTGATGCTCGACGCCGCCTAGCGCGGCACATCGGGTCGCTTCGAGCGGGCGGGCGGATCAGTCCGGGACGTGGTCGAGGCCGCCGTGGCGGGCCGACCAGCCGACGGGATCGGAGAGGAACGCCTCGACCTCGCCGAGGACCGCCGGTGCGAAGCGCCCCTCGCTGCGGGCCACCGCCAGAACGTCCCGCCAGGTGCAGAGATGGTGGAGCGTGACGCCGAGCTTCTCGATCGTCGCTCGGGCGTGCGGGAAGACGTCGTAATAGAAGACCACGAAGGCGTGCTCGCAGATCTGGCCCGCGTCGCGGAGTGCGCCGACGAACCCGACCTTGCTGCGTCCATCGGTCGCGAGATCCTCGACCAGGAGGGTGCGCCAGCCCTCCTTGATCGCACCCTCGATCCGGGCGTTGCGGCCGAAACCTTTGGGCTGCTTGCGCACATATTGCATGGGCAGCATGAGCCGCTCGGCGAGCCAGGCGGCGAAGGGGATGCCGGCGGTCTCGCCACCCGCCACCACGTCGAGCCCCTCGTAGCCGATCGCGTGGAGGATCGTCTTCTCGGCGAGGTCGAGCAGCTCGCGGCGCAGCCGCGGGTAAGAGACGAGCTTGCGGACATCGATGTAGACCGGGCTCGCCCAGCCCGAGGTGAACTTGAAGGGCGGGTCGGGCCGGAAGGCGACGGCGTCCACCTCCCAGAGCATGCGTGCCACGGTCGAGGCGATGAAGGAGCGGTCGAACGCGGTCATGGTCGCAACCTCACGGAGCCCGTGCTAGCGGCTCGCCGCACCCCGCGGAAGGGTGTCCGCCGCCGCACCGGGACACGGACTTGGACGCAGCTCTCGCCAATCTCCTCTCGCCGCCCGTGCTGTGCTTCCTTCTCGGGCTGCTCGCCGGGGCGGTGCGCTCGGACCTCGAGATCCCCGAGGCCGTGGCGCGCGCGCTCGCCCTCTACCTGATCTTCTCGATCGGCTTCAAAGGCGGGGTCGAGCTCGCCCTCAACGGGCGGGCCGAGCCCCTCCTTCCGCTTCTCCTGGTCGCGGCCGGGCTCAGCCTCCTCCTGCCGCTGCCCGCCTTCGGGCTCCTGCGCCTCCTCACGCGGGTGAGCCGGGTCGACGCCGGGGCGATCGCCGCGCACTACGGGTCGGTGAGCATCGTGACCTACGTCGCCGCCACGAGCTTCCTGCAGGTGCGCGGGATCCGCTACGAGGGCTTCATGGCGGCGGTGGTGGCGGTCATGGAGACCCCGGCGATCCTGACCGGCCTGTTGCTCGCACGGAGCGGGGAGAGCGGTGCGATCGACGCCCGCCGGCGCCGCGAGCTCCTGCACGAGATCCTGGCCAACGGCTCGGTCGTGCTCCTGCTCGGCAGCTTCGCGATCGGTCTTCTGACCGGTGCCGAGGGCATGCGCCGGCTCGAGCCCGTGGTCGCCTCCGGCTTCCAGGGCCTGCTCTGCTTCTTCCTGCTCGACATGGGCCTGCTCGTGGCCCGGCGCTTCGCGGGCTTCCGGACGATGGGGGCGGGCCTTCTGCTGTTCGGCCTCCTGATGCCGATCGTCGGGGCGGCCGCGGGCCTGCTCGCCGGCCGGCTCGTCGGCCTCTCGCTCGGCGGGACGGCGCTCCTCGCGACGCTTTCGGCCTCGGCCTCTTACATCGCGGTGCCGGCGGCGATGCGCCTCGCGCTGCCGCGGGCCAATCCGTCCCTCTCGCTTTCGCTCGCCCTCGGCATCACCTTCCCCTTCAACCTGGTGCTCGGGATCCCGCTCTACGTGGCGGCGGCCGGGTGGCTCTTCGGGTGAGGAGAGGCGACCGTGCAGACGCATCGACGCAAGCGGCTCGAGATCGTGGTCGAGAAGCGGCGGGCCGCTGCCGTGCTCGAACTGCTCGACCGCGACCCCGAGGTGACCGGCTGGACCATGCTGCCCTGCCTCGGCGGGCGTGGGCACACCGGCACCCGGCTGCCCGAGGGTGCCACGGACGCGCTCGACACCGTCATGATCCTGGTGGTCACGAGCGAAACGGTGGCGCAGCGGACCATGGCAGCGGTCCTCGAGCTCCTCGCGGAGCATGTCGGGATCGTGCTCGCGAGCGATGTCGAGGTCGCCCGGCCGGCTCACTTCTGAGCCGGTTCGACCTCCGGCACGGCCTCGTCGCGGGCCAACCGGTCGAACGCCCGCACCAGCTCGTAGCAGATCGAGATGCGCCGTTCGGCCGGCACCCAGCGGGCGTTCTCCTCGCCGCAGGAGGTGAAGCGCACGGTGAGGGTGCGCGGCAGCACGAGGCTCGAGAGGATCTCGGCCGCCGCCGTCTCGACGACACCCGAGTTCCGCAGAAGCTCCCGCAAGCGCCGAAACTCCGGGACGTCGTCGTAGACTACCCGGATCGTGCCACCGCGCGCCCGCTTCCGTTTGGCCCGGCCGTGCGGCTCGAGGAGCAACGTCCAGGCCTCGAGCACCCGATCGTACTCGTCGACGCAGCGCTCGACCTCGGTCTGGTCGAGACCGAGCTCCTCGGCGAGGTCGGCGAAGGTCGCCGGGTCGCTACCGACCAGGAGGCAGGCGAGACGAGCGAAGCGCTGCTCGTCGACCCCGTGCATCACCCAATAGACCGGCTCTTCGGGCTCGCCGCGGCGATCGGCCGCCATCGCCCAGCCTTCGGCGGCGGCGCGCACGAGCTCGTCGCGCTGCGGGTCGGGCTCGGTCGGCAGGAGAAGGAGGAGCGCGAGCTCGTCGACCGCCTCGAAAGCGAGCCCGGCGGGCTCGAGGTCGAGCTCGGCGATCAAGGCCCGGGCGAGCTCGGTCGTGAAGGTGGCGAGCGTGTTGCCGAGGACGAAGGTCTCGATCGCAGCCTCGTCGGCGAGGGCCTCCTCGATCTCCGGTGCCTCGAGCTGGGCCGGCCGCTCCTGGGCCCGGACCGGCGACGCCGAGAGGCCGGCCGCCAGGACGACGACCAGCGCGAGCCATACCCGCAAGGGTGCCGTGGTGGCGAGGAGCATCCGTTACCGCCCGATCCGTCCCGGAGGCCTAGCGGCTCGGGGCGGACGACGCCAATGTGGCGATCGGTGGGCACTCGGCAACCGTATCCTGCTGCGGCGCAGCGAAGATCGCGCGAGCGGCGCGCGCGAGCATCACCGTCCGGACGGTCTCGGCGAGCGTGCGGGCGAGCGCACAGCCGATCGCCGAGCCGAAGCCGAGCGCGAGCGCGAGGCCGGTCGCAAGGGCGAGCGTCATCGCGAGATTGCCGAGCAGGAGGGCACGCTGCCCGCGGGCACCGGCGAGCGCACCCTGCAGCACGGCGCTCGGATGTTGAAGCGCGAGCCACGGAAGTAGGGCCAGGAGAAGCGGTCCGGTCTCGGCGAAGGCGGGGCCGAAGAGGAGAGCCACGAGGGGTGGGCCCAGGAGGGCGCCTGCGGCTGCGAGGGCCGTGCCGATCAGCGTGGCCGTCCGAAGCTGACGGCGGAGCTCGGCGCGGGCGGCCTTCCGATCGACGCGCAGCGCGCCGATCCGCGCTGTCGCGATCTGGTTGGCGGCGTTCGCGAGGACGAGGCCGGCCACGACCAGCGAGGAGGCCAGATAGTAGGCACCCGCCCGCTCCGCGCCCAGCACCAGGCCCACGAGCAGGAGATCGGCCGCGAGCAGGCCCTGGTTCGTGAGGGTCACGAGCGCGAGCGGGATGCCGAGGCGGAGCATGCGCGAGGCCGACAGGGGTTCCCCCACGCCCGCGAGCGTCGCCCGGGGCGTGCCGCGAAGGAGCGGCCAGGTGGCGAGCGCGGCGAGCGCCCAGGCGAGGGCGAAGAGGGCGGCGAGCCGGTCGAGGTCGAGGGCCGTCCCGGCGAGTGCGAGCAAGAGACACCAGGCGGTCGGCCTGACGAGCAGGAGGGTCCCCGCCAGCACCGGCCGGTCGTCGACCAACGCCAGCCAGTCGAGCTGAAGGGCGATCGCGAACAGGCTCGAGAGCACGAGCGCCGCGGCGCCGAGCCGCTCCGGCGCGAGCACGGCGACCGCGAGGAGGAGCAGACCCGTGACCAAGCTCGCGAGCAAGAGACGCGTGCCGAGATAGGCCGGCAAGAGACGGCGCGGGCCGCCGATGCTCGCCGCACCCTCGGCCGTGACGACCGAGCGCAGCCCGCATTCCGAGAGGTGCAGCCCCCAGCCCTGGACCGCGAGCAGCATCGACCATTGGCCGAGGAGCTCCGGGCCCGCGGCCGGCGCGAGCTGGAGCGTGGCGAGGAGGCCGAGGCCGGCGGCGAGCGCGCGGGCACCACCGAGGGCCGCGAGCCGGAGGAGGCCGCGGCCGGACGCGTCGGGCCCGCTCAACCCGTGGCGAGCCGGCGGTAGATGCCGAGCAGCCGGTCCATGATCGCCCGCTCGTCGAGCGCCGCCGGGGCCGAGCGGCGATAGCGCCCGCTTTCCACGAGTGCGCTCGCCGCCCGCACCGCCTCGGCGAGCTGCCCCTCCTCGGCCGGCCGGACGAACCCCGTCACTCCCTCCTCGAGCCACTCGCGGACATCGCCGACGTCGGTGGTGACCACCGGCCGGCAGGCCTCGAGGGCTTCTTTGACCACGGTCGGCGAGGCCTCGTAGCGGCTCGTGACGAGCAGGATCCCGTGCGCCGCCAGGATATGGGGCACCCGGTCGTGCGGCTGGCGGCCGAGCCAGCGGATCCGCTCGCGCGCCGGGCTCTTGGCGATCCGGCGGACGAGCGCGCGGGCGTCCTCGCCGTCGCCCACGATCGTGAGCGTGTAATCGTCGCCCTCGGCCACGAGGCGCTCCAGGACGGCGATCGCGAGCGGCACGTTCTTCTGGTGGCTGATACGGCCGAGCAGCAGGAGTTTGCGGGCGAGTTCGGGGCCGGGCGGCCCGACCGGCAGGTCGGCGAACAGGCGGGCGTCGAACCCGGCCGGGATCACGGTGGCGCGCTCGAACGGCTCCGGGGCCACCTCGCGGGCGAGCACGCGGCGGTCGCGGTCGCTCACGCAGACGATCGCGTCCGCCCTCCGCACCACCCGGCGCTCGAAGAGGAGCATGAGCGTGCGCAAGGGGCGGGCGAGCCGGCCGAGCTTGCCTTCGAGCACGCGACCCGTGACGTTGTGGTAGCTCACCACCACCCGACCGCGGCCCGGGGCCAGAACGAGCTTGGGCCAAGCGGCGTAGTTGCGGTGGAAATGGAGCACGTCGCCGGGCCCGATCCGCTCGCGGTTGCGCCAGAACCAGAGCCAGAGGCCGAGCCAGAACCGGAGGAAGTCGGAGCCGCGGGAGACATAGGCGACCCGCGGGTCGCTGCGCTCGTCCTGCAGCCGGCAGCCGACGAGGAGGAAGGGCTCGCCCGAGCGGTCGAGGGCTCGGAACAGGCCGCGGAAATGTTCGGCCCCGCCGCCCAGGTCCTGGGCCAGGGGATCGTTGTTGTAGAAGACGTAGATCATGCCGGCCTCGCGAGCTCGGCCCGACCGGAGCCGACCGCCTCGAGCACGGCTTCGACGGTCGCCTCGATCGGTCCGTCGTTGTCGATGAGCGGCAGGTCGAGCCGGGCGGCGAGCCGTCGGTAGAGCTGCCGCCGGCGCTCGAAATGGCGGTCGGCGACGGCATCGGGTCGCACCGGCGCGACCAGTTCGGGGCTGCGTTCGACCACGACGGCCGCCGCCGGGCGCGGCAGGAGGCGGAGGAGGCGGGGCCCGAGCCGATCGAGCACGAGCTCGTCGAGGCCCGTGTCGACGCAGAGATCGACGAGCGTGTCGAGTGGACAGCGATCGGCCAGGATGGGACCGGGCCCGCGGAACCGGGCGATCGTGTCGAGCGCGAGATCGATCGCCTGGAGGGCCAGGAAGGGCCGCGCATAGGCCGTGCCCGCGAAGTCGTGGTAGCCGATCGTGAAGCCCGGATGGCGCTCCTTGCGGTTGTGGCCGGTCAGCCGGGCGGCCGCCAGAAGCGGCTTCGAGAGATAGTTGCGGAAGCGGCTCCAGACGTGGCGGGTGCGGATGCCCTCGGCCGCGAGCCGGGCGGCGAGCCGTTCGA
>DAIOUO010000112.1:0-9737 GCA_036759485.1 Geminicoccaceae bacterium
GTCGCCGACGATCAGCATCCGGGCCTCGCCGTCGAGGGCGAGCGCATCGTCCGCCGCCTCCTCGAGACGCCGGGCGCGCCGACCGAGTTCGCTGCCCACCGCCCGGCGGGCGGCCGCCGCCAGCATCCGCCGGCCGAGCGCGTCGCCGCCGGGCTCGGGGGCGAAGCGAAGGCCGGAGACGCGGCCGACGCGCTCGCCGTCGACCAGAACCACCCCGTCCTCCTCGACCGAGGTCGGGAGATCGCCGCGTTCGCGCATCGAGCGCAGAAGGACGGCCGTGCGACGGTCGACGAAGCGCTGGGTCAGCCGCTCGTGCAGTGCGTCCGAGAGCCGGTCCTCGAGGGCCCGGGTCCGCTCCTGGAAGTGGCTCGCCTCGCCGAGCCAGTCCGCCCTGTGGCTCAGATAGGTGAGGGTGCGGACGTGGGCGATCCGTTGGACCAGCGTGTCGATGTCGCCGTCGGTCCGCTCGAGGCGGGCGACCATGGCGGCGAACCAATCGGCCGGCAACACGCCGCGGCCGCTCGTGAGATGCTCGAAGACCGTGGCGAGGAGGTGGAGGTGCGCCTCGTTCAGAGTCTTGCGGAAGTCGGGGATCTGGCAGACCTGCCAGAGCAGCCGCACCCGCTCGGGCCGGTCGGCGCGCGCCGCGATCTCCGGCCGGCGGGCGAGCAGCAGGAGCGAACGGTGGTCGAGCGCGTCCTTGACCTGAACGAGGCACTCGGCCGGCGGCGGGGCGTCGAGGCTCGCAGCGAGCGCCTCGAGGCTCGAGAAGTCGAGCTCCGAAGAGCGCCACCGGATGGTCTTGAGCGGGGGGAAGCCGTGGCTCTCGACCGCCTCGATCGTGCGCTCGTCCATGGGCTCGCAGCCCTCGGTGGTACCGAAGCTGCCGTTGGCCATGTGGCGGCCCGCCCGGCCCGCGATCTGCGCCACCTCGTGGGCGTGCAAGCGGCGCGCCTCGCGGCCGTCGAACTTGGACAACCGGGCGAAGGCGACGTGCGCCACGTCCATGTTGAGGCCCATGCCGATCGCATCGGTGGCGACCAGATGGTCGACCTCGCCCGACTGGTAGAGTGCCACCTGGGCGTTGCGGGTGCGGGGCGAGAGGGCGCCCATGACCACGGCGGCCCCGCCCTTGCGCCGGCGCACCGCCTCGGCGAGCGCGTAGACCTCGGCGGCGGTGAAGGCGACGATGGCGCTGCGCCGCGGCAGCCGAGCGAGCTTGCGGTGGCCGTCGTAGGCGAGCAGCGAGAAGCGCGGCCGGGTGACGATCTCGGCCTCGGGCACGAGCCGCTTGAGGATCGGCCGGATGGTCTCGGATCCCAAGAACACGGTCTCGTAGAGGCCGCGGGCGTGCAGCAGCCGGTCGGTGAAGACGTGGCCGCGCTCGAGGTCGGCGCAGAGCTGGATCTCGTCGACCGCCAGGAACTCGACCGGGCGCTCGACCGGCATCGCCTCGACGGTCGCCACGACATAGGGTGCATCGGCGCGGCCGATCCGCTCCTCGCCGGTGACCAGTGCCACGGCGGCCGGGCCGCGCAGCGCCACGATGCGGTCGTAGATCTCGCGGGCGAGCAGGCGGAGCGGGAAGCCCATCATGCCGGAGCGGTGGGCCAACAGGCGCTCGACCGCGAAGTGAGTCTTGCCGGTGTTGGTCGGCCCCAGGACCGCCACCACCCGAGCGCGGCTCACCTGCTCCAAAGCCATGCTCGGAAGATCGACGAAGGCCCCTAATTTGGCAAGGGCCGTCGCGCCGGACCGCCCCAGATGCTGCGTCGCGGCGCTCCTCCGGCCGCTAGGGCTGGAGGGGTGCGGCGAGCACCGGGCGTGCCGCGGCGAGCGCCCGGTCGAGCTCGCGGAGCTCCTCGCGGTTGCAGCCCTCGGGCGCGAGGCCGCGCTCGATCGCCGCCCGCGAACCCGAATCGAGCACCCAGCCCAGCGCCGGGCGCCGATCTTCCGCCCCGCACATGGCGAGATGGACGAAGGCCGGCTCGGGAGCCCCCGGCGACTGGCGCCCGCAGCGCAGCGTACGGGCGAGCTCGCGCACCGCCAACAGCCCGCGCGCCTCGCGGGTGGCGAGGATCGCGGCGAGCGGCGCGAGCGCTTCGTTGGCGACCGTCCAGGGCGAGCGCGCGTCCTCGGGTTCGAAGGGCAGAGCCGAGGGCGCACCGCAGGGGCCGTCGCGGACGAGGTCGTGGCCCGAAAGAGCGGGATCGCTCGTGATCTGGACCACGATCGGCAGGAAGCGTCGCCCGTCGCCGAGCCGGTCGAGGATCGCGCGGGTCGCCTCGAGCAGGGTCACCGCGCCGAAATTCTCGAAATAGCCGCCGTCGACCAGGTGACCGCGCTTCTCGTCCTCCGGTGGCGGCCCGCGCAGGAGCCCGGCCGGGCTCACGAAGCTGAAACGAGCGCTGTTGTGCACCGCGGTGACCGTCCACAGGTCGCGGCCGAGCAGCCGGTGGAGGTCCCAGGCGTCGAGGAAGGGCGGCTGGTCGATCCGCACTCGGCTCGCGACGACGCGGCGGCCGCGCTCCTCGTGGGTGGCGTTGAGGAAGAGGATGGGCTGCCAGTCCGCGGGATCGCCCGGGGCGAACTCGAGGAACCGCTCGGCGAGCGGGTTGGACCAGGACCCGTCGCCCCGCACCGCCCGTTCGGGCAGCGCGTCGAAGGCAGCCGCCCAGGCGTTCTCGAGCGCCGCGGCCCGTCCACCCCAACCCAAGGGCTCGCCGAGCGCCGGGCCGAGGGCGTCGGTGTAGAGCAGTGCCACGAGCGTGGGAGCCAGGAAGTCCCGGGCGAGCACCGCGCGCACGCAAGCGCGGATGCGGCCCCGGTCGAACGGCGGGTCGGCCCGGGCCCGCTCCTGCTCGCGGCGGAGGCAGGCGGCGAAGACCGTGGCGCCGAGCGCGCCGCCCGAGACGCCGCTCACCGCCACGACGTGTCGTTCGAGGCCCGGGTAGCGCGCGACCAGATCGGCGAGGGCGACGGCGGTCCACCAGGCGGCCCGCAGCCCACCGCCCGCGGTCGCGACGAGCACGACCGGCACGGGGCCCTCGGCGTCGCCGGGCAGAAGGCTGCCCCAGCGGTCGAGCTCGGCCGCGAGCGTGGGGCGCGGATCGGCCTCGGGCCCGGCCCAAACACTCCCCGGATCGGTCCGCACCCGGTGCTCGTCGACCAGGAGTCCGAGGACGACCCGCGCGAGCACGAGGGCCGCGAGCACCGGGAAGCGGAAGACGCGGCTCGCGAGGGCGAGGATGCTCAGGATCGCGACCCAGCTGCCGAGCCCGCCGAAGGCGATCGCCGCCGAGCCGTAGCGGGCCCCGGTCTCGACCGGCCACAGACCGCCCATCCACGCGTTGTAGAAAAAGACCAGGAGCGAGCCCGCGAGCACCAGCAGCGAGAGCGGGGCGAGCCGCGGGATCGCCCTGCGCAAGGGTGCGCCGGCCTCGATGCGCCGCGTCGTCCACAGCCGGGCGAGCGCACCGGGCAGCCGCCCCTTCCGCTCGATCGCATCGAGGAGCGCGAGTCGGCGGTCGACGAGGAGGAGGAAAAGCGCGAGCGAGAGCAACACGGCCAGCACGGGAAGGAAGATCGCGGGCCCCGGGCGGGTCGCCCGGGCGGACCAGGCGATGGCCGCGAGCGCCATGCCGTGGACCGCGACCCCGTAGAGGCGCGGAAGGAGCGTGATCGTCCGGGCGCGGGCACCCCAGCCCGCCCGGTCGGTGCCGAAAGCGAGGTAGAGCTCGACCCGCGCCCAGTGCCAGCACTGGAAGGACCAGTAGAAGAGCGCGATCGCGAACCACAGGAGATGGTGCGGCGGCGCCTCGTCGAGCCCGTCGATCAGCTCGCGGCCCTGGCCCGCGAGGAAGAGGAGACCGAGGCCCAGAAGCAGGGTGAGGAACGGCGCCCGGGTCGGCCCCACGACCTCGAGGAGCGGGCGTCCGAGCCGGGCGAGGAGGGCGACCGCGAAGAGGACCAGGGCCAGGACGGCGAGGGCGAGGAGGAGATCGGTGCTCGCGGCGAGCGGGGCGGTCACGGCGTTCTCTCCTCGGGCGATGGTGGCGATCCTCCTTAGCACACCTCGGACGCGTGGCGGGTGACGCCGGTCACGGGCGGTGTTCCGCTTGAAGGCCGCAGCCGGCGCGCCCAAATGCCGGCCGTCCCGAGATGGCACCCCGAACGGAGCGCGGACGGACCATGGACGAGGTGGTACAGCCGTTCGAGGCCGAGGTCGGCCGGGTCCTCGAGATCGTGATCGGCTCGCTCTACAAGGAGCGGGCGATCTTCCTGAGGGAGCTGATCTCGAACGCGTCGGACGCGTGCGACAAGTTGCGCTACGAATCCTTGAGCAAGCCCGAGCTCTTGGGCTCCGACCCCAAGCTCGAGATCCGCATCCTGGCCGACCCCGGGGCCAACCTGTTGACGGTGGTCGACGACGGCATCGGCATGGACAGAGAGGAGCTCGCGGCCAATCTCGGCACCATCGCCCGCTCCGGTACCGCCCGTTTCGTCCAGGAGCTGACCGGCGACCGCGCCAAAGACCTGAAGCTCATCGGCCAGTTCGGGGTGGGCTTCTACTCGGTCTTCATGGTGGCCGACCGGGTGGTGGTGCGCTCCACCCGCGCCGGCCAGAGCCGCGGTTGGGTGTGGGCGAGCGACGGACGGACCGGCTTCACGATCAAGGAGGACGAGCAGCCTCTGCCGCGCGGCACGGCGGTGACCCTGCACCTCAAGGAGGACGCCAAGGAGTTCCTCGACGAGGCGCTGATCCGCGAGATCGTCCGGACCTACAGCGACCACGTGGCCTTCCCGATCATCCTGGAGGCCAAGCCGCGGCCGGGCGACACGCGCACCAAGGCGCACGAGCCGCGGCAGATCAACAGCGCGAGTGCGCTCTGGGCGCGACCGCGCTCGGAGATCGGCGAAGAGCAGTATCGCGAGTTCTACCACCACGTCGCGCACAGCTTCGACGACCCGTTCGCGCGCATCCACTTCACGGCCGAAGGGACGCTCTCCTACACCGCACTCCTGTTCGTGCCGAGCACCCGGCCGTTCGATCTCTACGACCCCAAGCGCCGCCACGGCGTGCGGCTCTACGTCCGCCGGGTGTTCATCACCGATCAGCTCGACGAGCTGTTGCCGCGCTATCTGCGCTTCGTCTGCGGTGTGGTCGACAGCGAGGATCTGCAGCTCAACGTGAGCCGCGAGACGCTCCAGCACGGCGCGGTCGTGCAGAAGATGCGCAAGCAGCTCACCAAGCGGATCCTGGACGAGCTCGCCCGCAAGGCGGCCGAGACCGCCAGGGAGACGAGCGGCGAGGCCGCCTCCGAGGCGCAGGAGGCGCGGGCGAACGGCGAGGCCCGAGCGAACGGGGAAGCGAAGTCCGAGGGCGAGAAACGGTCGGGTCCGAGCTATCTCGAATGGTGGGCCGAGCTCGGTGCGGTGCTCAAGGAGGGGCTGTTCGAGGACGCCGAGAACCGCACGCGGCTCTTGGAGCTCGCCCGCTTCAAGAGCACCCGCGGGCCCGGCTGGGTGTCGCTTTCCGAGTACGTGGCACGGATGCGACCGGGCCAGGACGCGATCCTCTACGTGACGGGCGAGAGTGCCGATGCGTTGCGCTCGAGCCCGCAGCTCGAGACGGCGCTCGCCAAGGGCTGCGAGGTGCTGCTGCTCGACGATCCGGTCGACGAGTTCTGGATCCCCGAGGTCCGCGAGTATCAGGGCAAGAAGCTCGTCTCCTTGACCAAGGGCGAGATCGACTTCTCGCGGATCCCGGACGAGGGGAAGATCGAGACTCCGGAGGAGCTCTGGGACGAGGACCTCAAGCGCCTGTTGGCCAAGCTCAAGGCGCTCCTCGGCGAGGAGGTCAAGGACGTGCGGCCCTCCAAGCGGCTGCGCGAGAGCGCGGTGTGTCTGGTCGCCGACGAGCACGGCCTCGACTTCCGCCTCGAGCGCTTCTTGAAGCAGCACCAGCGGCTGGAGCGGCTCTCCAAGCCGATCCTCGAGGTCAACGGCCGGCACGACCTCGTGCGGCGGATGGCGGCGATGGCCAAGGATCCGGCGATGGAGCAGGACCTCGCCGAGCTCGCCCGCCTCTTGCTCGACCAGGCGCGGATCGTGCAGGGCGAGGCGATCCCCGATCCGGGTGCCTTCTCTCGGCGGATGAGCACCTTCCTCGCCAAGGGCCTGCCGGCCGCGGCTTGAGGCCTCAACCGGTCTCGAGGGCGGCGAGCCCTTCGAGCAGCCGGGCGAGTTCGGCCCGGGCGGCGGCATCGAGCGGCAGCTGGGGCGGAATCGGGTCGCCCACCGGGTGGCCCCGGAGCTCGAGTCCGGCTTTGATGCAAGCGGCGAGGTTCCAGCGCGCGAACGCCTGGTTGAGCGCCCAGAGCGGTCGCTGCAGCGCCATCGCCTCGGCCCAGCGGGCCGCTCGGCAGAGCTCGTAGAGGCGCACGCTCGCGCGCGGCGCGAGGCAGGCGGGCCCGGCCATCCAACCCACCCCGCCGAGCAGCATGACCGCGGCCGGCACGTGGGAAGAGGCGGCGAAGAGCCGAAGCCGCTCGCCGCAGCGGCCCATGATCGCGAGCAGCCGCCCCGTGTTGCTCGACGCGTCCTTGAGGTAGCGGACGTTGGGCAGTTCGGCGAGCCGGGCGATCACCTCGATCGAGAGGTCGACCCGCTGGAAGTTCGGATTGGTGTAGAGCACGACGGGCAGCGCGGTGGCCTCGGCGATCGCCCGGAAATAGGCCTCGACCGCCGCGTCGGGCAGCGGGAAATAAGCCTCGAGCACGGCCAGGATCCCGCTCGCGCCGAGCTTCTCCCAGAGCCGCGTCTGGCGGACCGCCTCGGCGGTGGTGGTGGCGGCGACGCCGGGCACGACCGGGACCCGGCCGGCCGCCGCGTCGATCACGACCTCGACGATGCGCTGCCGTTGCGCCGCGTCGAGATAGGCGAACTCGCCGGTGGAGCCGAGCGGCGTGAGGCCGTGGACGCCCTTGTCGAGCAGCACGTCGACGAGTCGGGTCAGCGCCGCCTCGCGGATCCGGCCGTCCGGCTCTACCGGCGAGACGAGATAGGGAAAGACCCCGTGGAAGCCCGGCTCCTCGAGCCCGCTCATGCGCGCTTCTCCTCGAACGGTGCGGTCCCGGCGAGCGGGTGCGGCACCACCAGCGTGCGGCGCGCCGGCAGGTCCGCGAACCTTTCGACCGTGCCGTCCGGCCAACGGATGTCGAGCCGCTCGACGCGCTCGCTCGCGCCGAGCCCGAAATGCGCGACCGGTTCGCCTGCCCCGCGGGTCCCCTCGCCCAGAACGCGGATCTGGTGGCGGCCACCGGCGAACAGGCGCAGCAGCGCGCCGCGCGCCGGCGCGCCTTGCGGAGTGCGCGGTGCCACCCTGAGCCAGGCGTGGTCGGGCCCGTCCACTCGATAGAGGCCGAGCCCGCCGCCCCTGCCGCTCGCGCGGGCGATCAGCACCTCGAGCCGGCCGTCGCCGTCGAGGTCGGCGGCGGCGAGCGCCGCCGGCAGGCTCGCCGGTTCCATGCCGTCGCCCGGATCGACCGGCCGCCAGCCCTGCTCGCGCCAGGCGAGCAGCCGGTTGGGCTCGCCGGCATTGGCGATCAGGATCTCCTCGAAGCCGTCGTTGTCGAGATCGGCGACGAGGAGCGCGGTGGCGGCCGAGGGCCGGGCCAGGGTCGGTGGCGCGCGATCGTGCAGGAACCCGGCGGCGTCGGGAACCCAGAGCAGGTGCGAGCCGCGCCGGCGCAGGCAGAAGAGCCCCATCGTGCCGGCGCCGTCCACTTCGAGGATCGCCGCGTCGACGGCACCGAGATCCGGCACCGCGAGGCCCGCCGCCTCGGCGACCTCGACCCAGCGGCCGAGGCCGGCGGCCCGGAAGAGCGCGCTCGGGCCCGTGGCGGCGCCCACGAAGAGGTCGAGCCCGCGGCCTTGGAGCGAGCCGCAGGCGACGGTCGTGCCGTGGATCAGCTCGTCGAGCCCGGCCAGCGCAGCGGCATCCACCAGTCCCGCCGCACCGTCGCGCTCGATCAGCCGCAACGGCCCGCCCGTGCCGGCCAGCAGGAAGCCGTAGCGACCGCCGCCGAGCCGGTCGAGCGGGCGCACCGCGAGGCTCTGCGGGGCGCCGCCGAGCTCGCCCGCTTCGGGTTCGGCCAAGAGGTCGCGGAAGCCGTCGCCGGTCGGGTCGAACAGCCGATCGGCGCGCTCCGGACGCGTTCGGCCGGGATCGCCGTTGGCGACCCAGATCTCCTCGACACCGTCGCCGTCGAAATCCGCGGCGGCGAGCGCCCGGGCGGCCCCGAACGGGTCGGCGAGCTCGGTGAGCGGCTGGAGGTGCAACCGACCGTCCCGCGCCAGGAGGAGGCGGTTGGGCCCGCGGGCCACGCCGAGGACGAGCGCGAGCGGCGCCTCGGGGCCGAGATCGGCGAGCGCGAGCGCGCTCGCCGCCGGGATCTCGCCGCCTTCGAGCGGGCCCTCGACCGCCACGAGCACGGGCGCTCACCCGTTCCGGTGGTGGCCGGCGCGCTCGTCGAAGCCGCGGCGATGGCTGTGATAGACGAGGGTCATGAGGCCCACGCCCAGAAGGAAAGTGACCACGACACCGCTGGCGAGCGCGAGCCAGCCGTGCAGGTCGAGCGCCACGTCGGCGAGCTCGTTCCAGACCCAGAACACCACCGCCGCGCTCGCGACCAGGAGCGCGAGAAGGATGCCGATCACGAGCAGATCGCCGCGCATCCGCTCTCCCGGGTGGCCGCGGGTCGGATTGCGGCACCCCGTCCTCGACGCTAAGCGCTCGTGGGACCGCTTTGAAGCCCCGGCGGAGCGATGGCGAGCGATCTTCCCGACCCGCGTGATCGAGCGGACGTCCTTCCGGTGCGGCGGACCACCGAGGTGATCGCCGAGCTCCTGCCGCTTCCCGGCCGCAGCCTCCTCGAGGTCGGCTGCGGGGAAGGGGCCCTCCTGGGTTGGTTGCGGCGACGCGGTGCCACGGCCTTCGGCCTCGAGGTCGAGCTCGCCCGGCTCGAGCGGGCGCGCGCGGCCCTCGGGTCCGAGGGGCTCGCAGCCGGGGTCGGCGAGGCTTTGCCCTTCGCCGAAGCCGTGCTGGATGCGGTGCTCTACCACAACAGCTTCCACCACCTGCCGCTCGCCCGGCAGACGGAGGCGCTCGTCGAGGTCGCCCGCGTGCTCCGCCCGACCGGCCGGCTCCTGGTGCTCGAGCCGCTCGCCGAGGACGAGTATTTCGAGCTCGTGCGGCCGCTTGAGGACGAGACCGCGATCCGCGCCGCGGCCCTCGCGGCCCTCGGCCGGGCCGAGGCCCTGGGCTTCGCGCCCGTGGCGCGCGACCGCTACGTCCAGCTCGTCCAGCGCCGTTCGCTCGAGGAGCTGCTCGCGGCCCTGGTCGCGGCCGACCCCGCTCGCAAGGCGCGCCTTCGCGAAGCCCGGTCCGCGATCGAGGCCGCCTACAGCCGGCTCGGCAGCCCCGCTCCCGAGGGGCGCGTCTTCCGCCAGCCGATGCTCGCGCTCTGCCTCGAGCGGCGCGCCGAGGGGCCCGTGATCGCGATCGCGCGCACGGCGGAGGAGCGGCGGGCGGCGCTCGATCTGCGCATCGCGGTGTTCGTTCGCGAGCAGGGCGTGCCCCTCGAGGAGGAGGTCGACGGCCTCGACGAGCAGTGCGAGCACGTGATCGCCCGGTTCGATCGCGCGATCGTCGGCTGCCTGCGCTGGCGCCGGGG
>DAIOUO010000113.1:0-9711 GCA_036759485.1 Geminicoccaceae bacterium
GGCCGGGCGCGAGCGCCGACCAGACGACGCTCGTGAGTTCGGCTCCGGGCAGGCGGAACGGCGGCCGCGGGAGGAGGCGGAGCTCGGCGAACCAGCCGGAGATCTCCTCTTCGGTGAAGCCGAGCCTCCTGTGGCGCCGCTCGCTCCGGAGGTCCTCGCGCCGGTGCGCGGCGAGGTCGACGACGACGAGAAGGCCACCGGGCTCGAGCACGCGACGGGCCTCGGTCAGAACCCGCCGCGGATCGTCGGCGAAGTGGAGGACCTGGTGGAGCACGACCGCGTCGAAGCTCGAATCGGGAAGCGGCAAGCGATACATGTCGGCCCGGCGGACCGAGCAGTGACGCAGACCGGCGCGGTCGAGGTTGGCGCGGGCCAGGGCCAACATCCGAGGCGAGACGTCGATGCCGAGCGCCTCGCCGACGAGGGGCCCCAGGACCTCAAGAATCCGGCCCGTGCCGGTACCGATGTCGAGCAGGGTCGTCGGCCGCACTTCGGCGAAGAGGCGCCGCAAGACGCTTTCCACGCGGGTGCCCTCGGCGGCGAGGTCGCGCTCGCCGTCCCACTCCGCCGCCCTGCCGTCGAACCATTGCTCGATCCGGGTCCGCCTGGCGTCGCGTACGGCTGCGAGCCGGGCGCGGTCGAGCGCGAGCAGGGGATCCGCAGTCGGCAGGAGCTCGCCGATGGCGCGGGCGAGCGCGGCCCCCGGCCCGCGCCCCGCGCGGCGGTAGAACACCCAGCTCCCTTCTCGAAACCGCTCGAGCAGGCCGGCCTCGGTCAGGAGCCGGAGATGGCGGGAGACGCTCGGTTGGCTCTGCCCGAGCACCTCGACGAGCTCGCTCACGGTCCATTCACCTTCGGCGCAGACCGCGAGCAGGCGAAGGCGGGTGCGCTCGGCGGCGGCGGCGAGGCCGTCGAGGAGTCGATCGAGTTCGCCGGAGCTCTCGGCCATGGTCCATCGTGCGATGGTGATCGATGCATATATACATCTCGTTATATTTTCCCGCAAGGCCTCTGACCCGGCATCGAAGCCGGCGCCCTCGCGCCGAAGCCCGCCCTCTGCTCGGCCGTCCGCCGCCCGGCGGCCGGCTCGGCGACCGCCACCACCGGATACGAGTGGGACACCCTCCCGACGCGCGGACGCCGGATCTCTCCGCCCTTTCTCGCCGACCGCAAAGTACCGGTTCACGAGAGGATCGGTCGGTCCGCCCGGTCCGTCAGCGCTCCTCGACCGCGCGCGGGGTCGCTCGGTCCCCGCCCCACCGTCCGGACCGCTGGCGCAGGTTCGACGATGCCCGTCGGACGGTGTGCGACCGCCCCGTCCGGGTGCTCCCCTCGTCGAGGGGAAAGTCCGCGGGTTCGCGCCCCTCGGCCTGCGGGCCACGGAGCGCTCGGCGAACGCCTCCTCGAACGGAGGCTGCCGGGCGGTGACGGGTACTCGTCGGCCGGTGCCTCCGGTGTCGCGAGAGTGGCCACGGCCGAGGGTCCGGGTCTCCACCCGCGAACGGTCGGACGGCGAGAGAACCGTCCCCGCCGTCGCGGGCCCGGGGGGCGCCGCCCGCGGGCGCTCGTCCGGGCGGTTCGTCTCGTCGGTGGAGCGAACGGGCGAGGAAGAGGACAGGAGAGCGTGGCCTGCCCTGCACTCCCGTACCGGCCTCGTTCCCGCCTCTGGCGCGACCGGCTCGGGAACCCGGTCGAGCCGGGCTCACCCGAGGTGAATGCCGGCGCACGGCGAGCGTCGCGGCCGATGCGGGGCCGAGCCGATCGGTGCCGGTTCGTTCCCGCGCGCAGAGGGCAAACCGCGACCCGCGCGTCCGGAAAGGCGACGGCTCCTTCGTCACCGCCGCACCCGCGCGCGAGGGCGCCGATCGCCGACCCGGGCGGGACGTCGTTGCTCGCCCGCACCGGACCGCCCCGGGGGACAGGACCTCGTCCGCAGGGTCGGTTGCAGGGTGGACGGTCGGTCTCCGGGCTCGCGGGTGCGCCGAATCGGGTGCCGGCCGCGCCCGTGACGACCGTGGTTCGCCCCAGGGCCGGCGAACCACCGTGGCCGGATCGCACCGTCGGAACGGAACGTCACCGCTCGGCGTCTCCACGGGTCGGAACCCGTTCCGGACGAGCGCCCGCGAACGGCTGCTCGAGGTCCGCCGGCGCGCGAGGAGGAAACCGGCCGGCCCCTCCCTTCGGGCCACCGGGAGGCTCCGGGGCTCGCCGGCGACCGTCGTCGAACGAGGCCCTCGCCTACCTGCGCCGGGAGCGCCTTCGTCCGTCACGACGGCATCGCCATCGGCGAGGATGCCGGTAACCCGAGCGCTCGATGCCGCGGTCTCCGCGCGAATTTTCCCCTTCGACGAGAAGGCGTGCGCTGCCCGGGCAGCCGGTCCGGAGCGATCGGCGGTTTCCTTCCGCTGCTCGATCGCCGGCCGGCGGGCCCCCTCGGCGGCGAGGCCGACCGGGCGCTCAGGGGAGGCCGCGGCCGTCGGAACGGCTCCCCGCGGTACCGAGCGGCTCGTCGAGCAGCCAGGCGAGGAGCGCATCCTCGATCTGTTCGCGGAGTGTCGGGGGATAGAGGGCGAGCGCGTCCATGGCTGCTGCGACCCGCTCGGGATCGCGCGTGCGCAGCGCCTTCTCGAAGCGGCGGAACAGGAGCGAGTCCGTCCCCAGAAGGATTTGCAGGCGTTCCCTGAGGCGATCGATCCCGACGATCCGCGGGGCCGTCCCCATGTTCACCGAACCCTTTCCCCGATTCTCGTGAACGCTTAACCCGGCGGCAACCTTTTAGCCGCATCTTGGGGCGCGTCGGACGGGCGAGTTCTCGGGATGCACGTCCGTATGGTGGTGGTGTCCCCGGCCGCTAACTTGCCCCGTCCACGGGCCGGGACTACGTCAACGCGGCGACCGCCGACAGGTGCGTCGTCTGCGGGGAAGAGGGGTGATGCTGTCCGAACGAGCGTGCTCGGCCGGACGGCCGCGAGTGGCGGCCGTGACCATCCTCGTGGCCGGGCTCTCGACGGCGATCCCGGCCGCCGCCCTCGAGCCGGACGATCCGCTGGAGCCGGTCAACCGCGCGGTCTTCGGGCTCAACGAGCTCGTCGACGTGATGCTGCTGGGCCCGGTCTCGGAAGCCTATGGCGAACTTCCCTCGCCGGTGCGTACGGGCGTCCGCAACGTGCTCGACAATCTGCGCGCGCCCGTGACCTTCGTGAACGACCTTTTGCAGGGTGAGCGCGACCGGGCGGGGACGACGTTCGCCCGCTTCTTCATCAACAGCACCCTCGGTGTTTTCGGACTGTTCGACATCGCGAGCGAGCTCGGCCATCCTCAGCACAAGGAGGATTTCGGTCAGACGCTCGCGGTCTGGGGGGTGGGTGACGGACCGTTCCTGATGCTGCCTCTCCTCGGCCCTTCGACCTTGCGGGACCTCGGCGGTCTCGCCGTCGACCAGCTCGCACTCGATCCGTGGAACACGGTCGCCGGCGGCGAGCTGCGGGCGGCGCGGGTGGGCTCCGAGGCGATCGACACCCGCCACCGGCTCGACCCGGTGATCCGTGACGTCCGCCGCAACAGCCTCGATCCCTACGCCACGGTCCGCTCGGCCTATGCCCAGCGGCGCGCCGCCGAGATCCGCAACGGCCGCCCGCCGGTCGGGCAAACGGACTATCAGTCGATCTTCGAGGAGAACGGCGATGATGCCCGGTGAGCACGGCCGACACAGCCGCCGCTGCTTCTCGAGCGGGTTCGCGGCCGCGGGCCTCCTCCTCGCGCTGCCCCTGCCCGGCTCCTCGGCGACCCCCGCTGCGCCCGCGGCCCGGTTCGTCGATACGCTCGGCCAGAAGGTGGTCGCCGTCCTGCGCGACGAGCGACTGGATCGCCAGGCCCGCCTCGAGCAGCTGTCGCGGATCATCGACGAGGCCACGGATCTGACGCTGGTCGCCCGCCTCGTGCTCGGTCGTTACTGGCGCGAGGCGAGCGAGGCCCAGCGCAAAGAGTACGTGGCGCTGTTCCGGGCCCTGATCCTCAAGACCATGGCCGACCGGCTCGACAGCTACGGCGGCGAAACCTACGAGATCGTCGGGACCCAGCCGGTCGACGAGCGCGACACGATGGTGAGCACGCGGATCGCTCGGCCGGGGGGCACGCCGATCGCCGTCGACTGGCGGATCCGCAACGAGTCGGGACGCCTCGTCTTGATCGACATCGTCGCCGAGGGCGTGAGTATGGTGGTCACCCAGCGCTCCGAGGTGGCCGAGATCGCCGCCCGGGCCGGTCTCGACGGGTTACTCGAGGAGATGCGGCGGCGACTCGGACGGAGTGCTTGAGCGCGCGGCCGCCGAGATCGGCGATCGAGGAGCTCGCTCGGATCGTCGCCCGAACCGGGACGGTCGACCGGGCTCCCGGAGGTCGGCCCCGGCGAACGGAACGGCCGGGCCATCGCGCGGAACGAACCCCTTCCGGTCCCTGCCGTCCCCGGATCCGGGCCGCACGAACCAACCGAGCGTGCGACGGCGTCGCCGCAGCGGGAGGCGGCGCGCGGTGCGGCCGAAACGGGAGCACACTCTCCCCGGGAGTTCGGCGATCCGGCGTTCGACGGGATGCGGTCCACCTCGAGCGCGTGTGCGGGGCCTGCTCGGTCGACCCGAGCGATGCGCAGTCGTGGTCGATGGCTCTCGCCCGGCTGCGAGGGCCGCTCGAAGGCCGTGCAGCGAGCCCCGCTGCGAAAGGCACGCCCGGTTCGGTGCCCGGCCACGGCCGGCGGGTCGCGCGAGTGAGCCGAAGCGAGCCGCCGGCGGCGCGGGGCATCCCCGGAAGATCCGACGGCGCCTCGAGAACGGGACGGTGACGCAAACGAGTAGGGGCGTCTCGCTCCGGTCGCCTGCGTCCGGCCGGGCGATGGCCGGACTCTCGCTTCCCGACCCCTCGGCGGCACGCTGTTGGCGTCGACGAAATGTCCCTACGGCGCGCCGAACTCGGGCTGCTCTCCGCCGGCTTCGCTCGAGCGCCGCACGGGGGACGGCAAGAGTAGCGACGGGGGAAGTCTCGGTGTGGGAGCCTCTCGGTGCGGGCCGTGCGGGAGCGGGACGCGGCTGCGGGAGCGAGCCGGGCGCGGGCGGGCCCGAGAGGCGCGCCTCGTGCCGGAGAACGCCGCGACGCGGCCGCTCGGCACGACCGCGCCCTCCTCGGTCGGGCGACGCGCGCGGATACGGTTCACCGGGTTGCGCTTCGACGCCGTCCGGCGGACGGCCGGACGGCTCAGGCGGCGAGCGCCGGGGCGGCCTCGCCGATCGGCAGGGTGAAGCAGAGCGCAGCGCCCCCGAGCGCGGAATCCTCGACCCAGATCCGGCCACCGAACCGCTCGACGATCTGCCGGGAGATGGTGAGCCCGAGCCCGGTCCCGGTCGGCTTCTGGGTGTTGAGGTCGCCCGTGAGCTGGTGGAACTTCTCGAAGACCGCCTCGCGTTGGGCGGGCGGCACGCCCGGGCCGTTGTCCTCGACCCGGACCTCGAAGACCCCGTCCTCGCGCAGGAGCGCGATCCGCACCCGGCCGCCCGGCTTCGGCACGAACTTGCTCGCGTTCGAGAGCAGGTTGAGCACCACCTGCACCACCCGGTCGCGGTCGCACACCACGGGTGCCGGTTCGGCCGGGATGTCGACCTCGAGGGCGATCGCGCGCTCGGTGAGGATGCCCTCGGCCGCACGCACCGCGGCGCGCACGATGTCGCCCAGATCGGCAGGCGCCACCTGCCAGTCCATCCGCCCCGATTCGATCTTCGAGAGATCGAGCACGTCGTTGATCAGACGGGTCAGCCGCTCCGACTCGCTCGTGATGATGCGCAAGAAATGCGCCCGTTCCTCGGCGTCCAGATCGGGATTGTCGAGTAAAATCTCCGAGAAGGAACGGATCGAGGTGAGCGGGGTCCGCAGTTCGTGGCTCACCGTCGCCAGAAAGTCGTCCTTCAAGCGGTCGAGCTCCTGCAGCCGCTCGTTGGCGCGCCGCAGCTCGGCCGTCGCAGCCTCGAGCTCGTTGGACTTCTGCTCCAGGCGACGACTGTACTCGAGGACCTTCTGGGTCTCGTCGAGAATCTCCATGAGCGCATCGGGCCCGATGGTCTCGCCACGCACGGTGGAGGCGACCACGGCTCGCGCCGAGGCGGCACCGATCGCCCGCGCGAGCTGCCGCTCGGCCCGCTCGACGAGCCCGGCATCGGCCGCCTCGTCGGGCTGCAGCGGGCGGCCGCGCCGTGCCGCCTCGGCCCGCCAGACCGCCTCCGCCGCAGGTCGGCCGAGGAAGCGGACCAGGAGCTCCTCGAGAGCTCCCACCCGCGCCTCGCCGCGCCAGAGACGGGGGGTGCGCCGGCTCTGCTCGACGTCGACGAAGAGGATCGCCTGCAGCCGCTCGAGGTCCGAGGGCCGGGTCAAGAGGCTCACGAGCACGAGCAGACCCGTGTTCACCGCGAGGCTCCAGATCGCGCAGTGGCTCACGGGATTGAGCCCCGAGAGGCCGAACAGAGCAGTGGGTCGCAACAGATCGAAGCCGAAAGGACCGTCTTCCACGAGGCTACCGGGCAGCATGCCGGCGGCCACGAAGGAGGGCAGCACCAAGGTGTAGAGCCAGACCAGGAAGCCCGCCACGAGCCCGGCCACCGCACCGTTGCGGTTCGCCCCTTTCCAGGCGATGCCCAGGACCAGGAGCGGGGCGAACTGAGCGACACCGGCGAAGGCGATGTAGCCGATACTCACGAGGCCCATCGCCTCGCCGACCCCGTGGAAGAAGAGGTAGCCACCGAGCAGGGCCAACAAGATCCCGGCCCGCCGCACGCCCAGGATCAGCCGGGTGAGGTCGGGCTTGTTGGCGAGGCCGAGCGTGCCCACCCGAAGGAGGATCGGCATCACGAGATCGTTCGAGATCATGGTGGAGACCGCGACGGTCTCGACGATGACCATGGCGGTGGCGGCCGACAAACCGCCGAGGAAAGCGAGGAGCGCGAGCCAGCCCTGGCCGTGGACGAGCGGCAGGGCGAGGACGAAGCTGTCGGCCTCGCGCGCGGTGCCGCCCAGGATCAGCCCGCCGAGCGCGATCGGCAGGACGAACAGATTGATGACGAAAAGATAGAGCGGGAACAGCCAGCTCGCCCGCTTGACGTGGCCGATCTCGAGGTTCTCGATCACGACGACCTGGAACTGGCGCGGCAGGAGAAGGGCGGCGAGGCCGGAGAGCACGGTCAGCACGAACCAGTCGGCGGCGGTGAGGCGGGTGCCGGCGAAGCCGAGCCGATCGCCGAGGCCGGCCTCGCGCACGCGATCGAGCAGGTCGAAGGGGCCGCCGAACAGGCCCCAGGTCACGAACACGCCGACCGCCAGGAAGCAGAGGAGCTTGACGATGCTCTCGAAAGCGATGGCCAGCACCATCCCCTGATGGTGCTCGGTGGCGTCGATGTGCCGGGTACCGAAGAGGATGCTGAAGGCGGCGAGCAGCAGGGTCACGATCAGCGCGGTATCGGCACCCAGGCCGCTCAGCACGGCACCGGCGCCGTCGTGGGCGATCAGGAGCCCGATGCCGGTCGCCACCGCCTTGAGCTGGAGCGAGATGTAGGGGATCGAGCCGACGAGCGCCACGATCGTCACGAGCCCGGCCACGGTTCCGCTCTTGCCGTAGCGGGCGGAGGCGAAGTCGGCGATCGAGGTGATGCCGTAGGCCTTGGCGATCACCAGGACCTTGCGCACGAAGCCGACGAAGAGCAGGGCCAGGAGCGTGGGGCCGAGATAGACCGGGAGGAAGCCCACGCCCTGGGCCGCGGCGACGCCGACGCTGCCGAAATAGGTCCAGGCGGTGCAGTAGACGGCGAGCGAGAGGGTGTAGACGTAGGGATTGGCGATCACCGAGCGGCCGAGCTCGGCACGTCGATCACCCCAGGAAGCGAGCGCGAACAGGAGCCCCAGATAGAGGAGCGAGACCAGGACCGCGGCGGAGGCGAGCGCGCCCATGCTCAATCCTCCCCGGGTCGCTCGATGAGCCAAGCGGCGAGCGCGATCACCGCGCCCCAGACGGCGAAGAGGTAGAAGGGCAGAATCGGCACGCCGCCGATCACGGCGCGGTCGATCAGGGCGAGGGTCGGGAAGTTCAGGAGGACCAGCGCCGAGAGCGCGAGCGCCACCAACCGGGCGAGCCGTCGCTCATGCATCGCTGTCGGCCTCGGCGGGCTTGGCGCGCTGGCGGCGGATCTCGACCATCGAGCGACTCGCGCGGATCGCCTCGCCGAGCGTGGTGATCCCGCGTACCTCGAGCAGCCCGATCAGCCGGACCAGGATCTCTGCCGTGGCGAGGCTGTCGCCGAGGGCGGTGTGGCGACCGCGAACGGCGATGCCGAGGCGGGCCGCCACCCCGTCCAGGCTGTGATCGCCCTCCTGGTCCTGGAGGAGCGCCGAGATCAAGAGGGTGTCGAGCACCGGCTGGTCGAGGCTCACCCCGGCACGGCGCTCGTACTTGCGCAGGAAAGCGAGGTCGAAGGCGGCGTTGTGGGCGACGAGCACTGCACCCTGCGCGAAACGCGCGAAGCGGGCGAGCACGAGCTCGGGCGGTGGTTTGCCGCGGATCATCTCGGGGGTGATGCCGTGGAAGCGGATCGAGGCCTCGGGGATCGGTCGGCCCGGGTCGACGAGGCAGTCGAAGACCTCGCCGTGGATCACCCGACCGTTGACCACCCGTACCGCGGCGAGCTGGAGCAGGTCGTCGGCCTCGGTGTCGAGGCCCGTCGTCTCGCAATCGAAGACGACGTAGGCGAGCGTGCGCAAGGGCCGCGCCTCGAGGGCGCCGGCCGAAGCGGCGAGGTCGAAGTCGTAGAACTCGGGCCGCGCCGGCAGCGCGGGTGCCGCACGGACCGGGTGCACGCCCGTCGGCGGGAGGAGCGGCAGGTGCAGGGCCGCCCCCTCGGCAGTGGCCGCTACCCAGGGCTCGGCGCCGTGCCGCTCGGCGATCTCGCGCGCCGTGAAGGGCAGGCCGTACCGCTCGAGCCGGGCATCCAGCCAGGCGTCGAACTCGGCGCGGCCCGGAGGCGCGCCGGTCCAGGCGAGGCGCAGCGTCGAGCCGCTCGGCCGAGCGCGGGCCGAAAGCCGCACCTCGCGCACGCCACGCGCGGCCAGCCACTCGACGAAGCTCACGAGCAGCATCACGAGCGTCCCGCTGTCGGCGCTCGCCCAGACGCTCTCGCCCTCGCCACCGAGCTGGACCGGCACGCCGCGGGCCACGAGCCGCTCGGCCAAGACGTTCGCCAGATCGCCCGTGGCCACGTCGTAGAGCGGCCATTGCCGCAAGGTGAGCGCGCGGGCCTCGGAGGCGAGCTCGGCCAAGAGTTTCTCGAGCCGACCGGCCTCCTCTACGACGACCCGGGCGAACCAGGCGCTCTGTTCGTCGGGCCGGCTGTCGCGCAACACCTCGGCAGCGGCGCGGATCGAGGCCACCGGCCCGCGCCAGGCGGTCTCGAGCTGGTCGAGGAGGCGGCCGGTGCCGCCCACCACCTGCAGGCCCGCCTCGGCGATCGCGAGCACGAAGCCCTCGCTGCCCGGCGCCGCGTCACCGACCAGACTCAACCGGCAGCGCAGCAGTCGACCGGTCTCGCTCGCTGCGGCGATGAAGGGCTCGCCGGCCCGCGCCGAGCCGTCGCCGCCCGAGGTCCGACGCAACAGGTCGACGTGGTAGGCGAGGGTCTCGCGCGAGAC